>JAOUJL010000175.1 GCA_029883255.1 Candidatus Bathyarchaeota archaeon
GGGGCATTGACTTTCACATCAACAAACTCGCCCCATCTTTCCTTGTGTTTGGTAAACCTTTTCATGAATCGCGCATAACAATACGTGCAGCCGTGTTCGCAGCCGATGTAAGGATTAATCGTGTAGTCGAGGACTTTCGATTTGGATAAGATGGTTTTTGCGCAGATTTCTTTAACGATCATTAAAGCATCTCGATTTTTCTTCAGGAATTCGTTGCAAAATCAAGAATTTAGATGTTTGCTAGCTAGAGCGCTCGTCTGAAAATTGACCCCACTAGGGTTCCATGGCAGCCCAGTATAGCTTCAAACTTTTCTGTAATAGGATCAATTTGTAGGTAGCGCGCGCGCTGCAGGAGCTCCCACGATTTACCACCCCTCAAAACGGCCAGATCTGCCAGTCAAACAAGCTCAAATTGAGCATAAAAAGGCAAAAGATGAATTAAAACCATTTTACACCAATTTCGGGACAAGCCAGCGCGCGGTTGCGGTGGTTCTTTGGCTGAGCTTGCAGTTCGTGGAGAGTGCTCGTATCGAATTGTGTGAGGGGGAAGCGCATTGCGTAGAGGCAAAAGTGTTTAAAGCCTATTTTGGAATAGGCTCATTGTTGGCTAATGATGCGTTTGTGGTTTGATAAGGGTACTCTTCTGTTGCGTGGTGAAGCTGGAACTCCTTACGGTAAGTGGGATCCTAGGGTTGGTTGCTACAGGATTAAGGCCTTGCACTACCGTGATGTTTTGTCTTATCTGGCGGAGAGCAGGCTTCCGTTTCAAGATGATGTGTCAAATCTTCCTCCTTCTCAGACTTTGAAGGATGTTGTCGAGTTGCGTCCTTACCAGAACGAGGCATTGGGGAAGTGGCGGCGTGCGGGCATGCGGGGGATTTTGGTCTTGCCGACGGCTGCTGGGAAAACTTACATAGCGTTGAAGGCGACAAGCCTCTTGAAGACGCAGACCCTGATTGTTGTTCCAACGTTGGATCTTATAGACCAGTGGAGAAAGCGGGTGGCTGATTACCTTGGCATTGAGGCTGGGGCGGTTGGCGGAGGTGAAGACAACGTGCAGATGGTCACCGTTTCAACCTATGACTCAGCTTATCTGCAAGCAGGAGTGTTGGGCAACAGGTTCATGTTCATAGTTTTCGATGAGGTTCACCATTTGGCTTCTCCAAGTTATATGCAGATCGCTGAAATGTATATTGCACCCTACCGCATGGGTTTAACCGCCACTTATGAGAGAAGCGACCAGCGGCACGAGCTGCTGCCGGCCCTTGTCGGAGACTTGGTTTACACTGCGAAAGTTGAAGAACTAGCCGGAAAGCACCTTTCGCCATACACACATGAGAAAATATATGTCGAGCTGACGCCGGAAGAGCAGCGCGTCTACGACGAGCAGATGGGCGTTTTCAACGGTTACCTGAGGGAGAGGGGGATCGTTCTGAAAAGCGCCGAGGACTTTCACAGGTTCATAATGGTTACTGGCAGAGACAAGCGGGCGCGAGAAGCCCTTCTAGCCAGAAACAGGGCAGTTAAAGTCGCACTGAACTCCGAGGCAAAACTGGCTCTCTTGGCAAAGCTGCTTGAAGCTCACAGGAACGAGAAAACGCTGATTTTCACGTTGCATAACGATCTTGTCTATACGATTAGCCGACGGTTTCTGATACCTGCCATAACGTATCAGACGCCGAAGGAGGAGCGGCGTGAGATTCTGGAGAATTTCAGAGCGGGGGATTACCGGGTTGTTGTTACGTCTCAGGTTCTTGATGAAGGCGTGGACGTTCCAGACGCTTCCGTAGGCTTCATGCTCAGCGGGACAGGAAGCACGCGGGAGTACATCCAGAGACTTGGAAGGATTCTCAGAAAAGTTGAGGGCAAGCAGGCTCGGCTTGTGGAAATCGTGTCTAAGGAAACCATGGAAGTAAGAATGAGCAACAGGCGACATCGAAAAACGAAGGAGGAGGCTTGAGACGATGCTTCCGAGCGAGCTTCTTGCAGTGTGGAAGAGGAAAGGCGTGATCTGGCCTCGATACGCTAAACTGTCGGATGACCATCTGGAAGTTGCAGTTGGCCTCATCGAAGTGTACAAGAGCCACGTGGGCGAAAAGAAGAGCATCATAAAAGAATTCACGGACGAAGTTGAGGAGAAAGGCTATGACTATCGTTTCGTGCGAGGCCTGTCCTTCCTTCTCGACAGAAGAAGCCTCTTCAAATGCAACGACAAGATCAACGCCGTGAACCTGAGAAGGAAAATCTATCACGCAACTGCCGGGGCCAGATTGGCTACTACGCCGGAACAGCGGAGGCGAATAGTTGAAGCTGTTGCCTCGGAGCTGAAGGTAACTGCGGAGACGGTTGAGGAGTTTTTTTACGCTGACTTGGACACTGAGTTGATTCTGGAAGAGTTTGAGCCGCCGTCCCCAGTTGAGCTGCTTCAAGAGTACAATCTGAGCTTGACTCAGACGCTTCTGTTCGACTCGACAGAAGTCAGGTTTACGTCGTCAGGCAACTGGCAGAGGCTCTTCTATTCAGTTAAGAAGTTGGGGCTGATCTACGAGGCTTACCAAGACAGAGGTTTCTGGGTTAAAGTAGACGGCCCCGCAAGCCTCTTCAAGCTGACCAGAAGATATGGAACAGCCATAGCCAAGCTTCTGCCAGTCATAGTTTCCAGTTCAGAATGGACCGTTGAAGCGAAGATCCTGTGGAAATACACGAACGAGATATGCAACTTCAAGATGGAAAGTTGGAAACATCATGCTTTGCTGAGGAAACCCAAAGCATTGATCCCGTCGTTCGACAGCATTGTTGAAGAGGATTTCGCAGCGCGCTTCCAAGCTGTGGCAACCAAGTGGCTTTTAAGAAGAGAGCCTGAACCGGTTCTGGCCGGCAAGCAGGTGATCATTCCTGACTTTTCACTTGAAAAAGAAGGCATAAGAGTGTACGTGGAGATTGTTGGTTTCTGGACTGTCGAATATCTGCTAAGGAAAATAGAGAAGTTGAAGAAAGTTGACGTGGACATGCTTGTGCTTGTCAACGAAAACTTGGCGTGTGAAAAACTGGCCAAGCTGGAGAAGCATCCAAGACTAAACATCATATACTACCGAGACAAAATCCAGTTAGCTCCCATCCTTCATTATCTGGAACAAGCCTCTTGTGAAGTCAAGGCTAAACAGACTGGGTTCGTCAGGGATCTTTCGGTAGTGTTCACGGAGCCCGTTGTTAACTATGAAGAATTTGCTGCCAGAATCGGAGTCTCAGCCGAAGCTGTCAAGGCAGCATTGACTGAAAAACCGCCCCAAGGCTACACTATGATGGCTAATGAAGCGGTGAGGAAGGACGTGCTTGAACAGATCCAGAGAAGGCTTGAGGAGCAGATTGCCCGAGAAGCGAGGTTGTGCCTTTCTGAAGCAGTCAAAGCAATTGAGGCAGAAGGCGTGAAAGATGCGACCACTGCTCTGGAAGTGCTGGGATATAAGGTCGTCTGGCATGGGATCAACAGCGAGAAAGCCGAAGTTGCCAAAGCATGAGCGCGCGCTCTGCCTTGTTACACTCAAAAAGGAATTTAGGAACAAGCATGCGCGCTTTCTGAAGCTAGTCTTCTCTCCACTTGAACAGTCTCGCGGCTGCCAAGAAGAAAACAATCGTGATTGCCGTAACTACAACAAGGTCTATTGCTGCCTGTGCGTAGTTGCTGTATATCATTACCCCGTTTAGTCCATCGATTATGTAGAAGAGGGGGAGGACGTG
>JAOUJL010000176.1 GCA_029883255.1 Candidatus Bathyarchaeota archaeon
TTCAGTTTCATTACAGATTCTTGAGACAGAAAATCGGGGTGGAAACTCACGATCATGGTCTTTCCGTCCGAGACGATGTTCTTCAGCCTAGTTATGAACGTTAAAAACTCAGAGGGCGGAGTCTCAACCGTTAAGACGCTTAGGCTATCAATTATAATGGCGTCGTATTCTTCTTTTTTCATCTCCAGAAAGTTTGCTGTCACTCTGAGGAAGAAAGAGGACAGAAATTTGCTCCATCTGCCACCTTCAACGTGAAGTGGGTATATGTCAAGTCTTCGTGAAAGGTAATAGCTGTAAGCGTCAAGCTTGATTGACTCCATCATCGAAAGGTATTCCTTAACTGTTGATTCGGTCGATACGACGCAAACCTTCATGTCGTTGTTGAGTAGCGAGTAAACCATTTGTTGCGTGAAGACCGTTTTCCCCACGCCGTGTCCTCCTTCGATAGAGATTAAACATGGGTAGGGAATTCCTCCACCAAGACCCCTGTCAAGTTCTTGGATTCCTAAGCTAAGAACGTCCACTTCTATCCTACCCCCTCTGCTTGTGCAGTTATCCCGTAGTGAGAGGCGAAGACAATTATCACAGTGGCCCCTACTGGAATCGCGGGGGCGTCTTCTGGAAGGCTGAAGCTAATCCTTGCTTCCTCTCCTGGATTTATGAAGCTATGGCTACTGGGGTCGAAGGAGACTTGAGTGTCGGTAACGCTGACCTCTAGAACTGTGTAGTTCTTGATTATGTATGAAAGCCAAAGAGAATTGTTTTGGTAAGAAATAACTATGCTGTTCCATTGGAAGCCTGTCTGGTTCTTGAAAAAGATAGTCTTGGATCCTAAATTTGTCACATTAAATATTATCTGCCTTTCATCAATCAATCCTATATTCAATTCGAGTCTAACGTCGAGTTTGTCTCTTTCACTGTCAGCATACATCTTTGCTGTGGTGGAAAGGGTGTCTATACTGTAGAATACAGTTGTAAGAATTATGCCAGTCAGAACTATTAATCCTATAAGAATTATTCCCGAAGCTATAGTGACCGAGAAACCCATTTGGTTTCCCTCATGGCGGAGGCGGAAAGAGATAGCTACTACCCATTCCTCTGAAAGGGACTATTTTGGCTTCGAACACCGTGCCAGTAAAATTAGTCTTTGGATAAGCCCTTATAACAGCGGTTTCTCTGGGCTCCCACAAACCGTCTTCATCCGCGTCTATGAGCGTGAAGTTCCCACTTCCTTGTTGAGCATCTTCGCTGTATGTGTACAGAACTGCTGTACCATATTCACCGACGTAGACATCCATGTAGGTGAAGTCGGTTAAAGGAAGCCAGCCGATGTTTTTTACATATATCACGAAGTGGGATGGAGTCGTTGTTTCATTCATCGTTGCGTAGACTATCTGAACTTGGAGGCTCATCTGCCTCTTAACATCACTGACGTTCTGCAAGACATTGCTTTGTATAGAGCTCCCAGCATATATCGCATAGACCGAGAACCCACTTGCCAAACCCACTGAAGCTATTACCATCAATATGTGGCTTATGGTTACTGAGAATCCCATTGTTTACTCCTTCGTCTTAGTTTTCATTTTTCCTGCGGCCATTGAAACGAGGTCGCTTACGTCTCCAAATTCTATTTTCACGCCAGAAGTTATAGCCACCTCGCACATGTTCAGCATAAGCTGATCTTCGCCCATTCCCTTCGACTTGGCTTTTTTCGCTATTTTAGCCAAGTCAAATAAGTATTCGCTGCAGTTCGGGGGGAGGTAACCAACATATTCACAATATTTCGAGAATTCCATGATGTCTTCCGGGTTTAGACCTAAATCTAGAAGAGACCAAATCCATTTCAAGTGACCAAAACCAGCTTTGAAACTCGGCGGCAGAACTCCCCTTTCTTTGCTCACTTTTTCCTTTTCTTCCTCTTCTTTTTCCCGAAATAGGGGGGTCTCCTTTTGCACGAGTTCTAGTTCCTCCTTTTCTTCTGGTTTCTCTACTTTTTCTTCCGGCGTCTCCAGAACCAGGGATTTCACTTCAGGCCTCAACGTTGATCTCATATTGTTCAGCTTCTTTAGATCCTTCTCGCTTGAGACGACTCTGAGAAGGTTGAATGGATTTTCGATCTCGCTTACAGCTGCTCTGACATCAATGATCGATTTTTTCAGTTCGGAGACAACTGTATTTAGGTTTTCGGATATTTTACTCATCTCATTTTCCACTTTCTCAACCCTCTGGTCGAGTTCGTTGTCGCCTTTCTGCTTTTCTTCGACTTTATCGTTTGTCATCTAATTGCACCTGAACATTCTTCTGACTTTGAAAAGTTCTGTATTCAAACTCTATTTAACTTGTATGAACTCAGAATTCAGATTCACAATGCTACTGCAGTAGCAGTAATATGAAGCTGAACCTCTCTGCATACATTGCATGTTAAAGGCACTTGTATCGACATTGACATCTGGGCAAGTTCATTCCTTTAGCGATTTCACTCGTTGGTTACCATTACAATCCACAGTCTGCACGCATAATCTTATATTTTGTTTATGGCTTAGTCGTCTATATTTCAGATTCACAGTTGTTAACATGCTTCTCTCCAGTCTCGCTGTGCTTTGACTAGTCTAATTGTGAAGATGAAGCTTGTGGATGTTATGTAAAATATGTATTTACAATATTGATCTACCGTATAGTTTATTAAGTCGTAATACACCATATACGTAGTGGTGGCGGTCTAAGTGGTAGTGTCACAAATTAGAAGAACAAACATACAATGCCAAAAGTGTCAATACCAATGGAGGACAACGTCAAAACTAAGAAAGGTAACTTGCCCCTCGTGTAACCAGAAAACCGTCAACTCGACGTTGAGAAGCTCATACGCGTTGACGAAGCTGGTGCGCCAGAAACGGGCAATCATCGGCCTTGAAGCGGCAATAGTGTTGATAGCATTCGTAATCATCGCCGCAGCCTTCTCCTTCATGGTAGTCAACCAAGGACTTTTCGCCACAGAAAGAGGAAAAACGGTAATCCAAGAGGGACTTAAACAGTCAAGCACGCCGCTAACAGTAGATGGAACAATATTCGTGAGAACCAACCAAGAAGGAAAAGCAGTAAACATCATCCTGATTCCGGTGAAAGCCTTCGGCATCAAATATGTAGCGATGGGAAAGAACGAAACAGTTGTGATGTTAAGAGTAGGCCAAGAAGCATTTGCAAACGCGTACTTTGGCGTATTATACCTTGGCTACAACACCCCCAGCAACTATAATGCAACTGGCGATACATACGACCCAACTGGACACAAGTTCGATGATTTCGTGGGCGTTCAGCTGGCTAACCAAACAGTAACTGGTGAGCCATGCACCACTTATGTGAACGAAACATACAGTGTTGGGTCCGGTATGGGACTGAGCACTGGAGTTGTTCTTGCCATAGCAAACAGCAACGGAGACGAAGCGTTAGACTCAGGTGAGAAAGGCTATCTAATAATAACGCTTGCAGATGACGATGCGGCTTCCGCAAGAGCTGAAATAAACGTCGAGATAAGACTCGAGAAGAGTGCTACGCTCTCACTGGAGTTGGCTATACCGCAATCAATGCCGAAAGATACCTACGTCCCGGTGTAGGGGATAGAAAATGATGAAGAAGCTATTGAAAAATAGGAAGGGAATCGTTGGAATCGAAGCAGCCATCGTCCTTATAGCCTTCGTCGTGATAGCCGCAGCCCTATCATACGTCGTCAT
>JAOUJL010000177.1 GCA_029883255.1 Candidatus Bathyarchaeota archaeon
AGCCAAGCACATCAGAATGACGACGCCAGCAGGAGAAGACATAGAGTTCGACAATGACCCCAAGAGACCTATAATATGCGAAGTTGGATACGCCGATACACCTGGATCCCATATGCTAGGCGGACAGATAGGCTGGGCACCAATCTTTAAGTCGATAAACGGCACGATAGCGTTCAACGGCTCAATAGTCCCTCCAATAGGTCTCGTTAAAGAACCGGTAAAACTTCACGTCAGAGAAGGAAAAGTAGTCAAAGTTGAAGGCGGAGAAGACGCCAGAGCCTTTGAGTCATGGCTGAAGAGTTTTAACGATCCACTAATGTTACGTATGGCACACGTTTGCTATGGATGCAACCCAGGCGCTAAATTAACTGGCGACATAGTTGAAGACGAGAGAGTTTGGGGTTGCACAGAATGGGGATTGGGATACGTAGGACCTATGTTAACCGGCGGCGAACCTATACCAGCACCTTCACACACTGACGGCATATGCCTAAACACATCTGTCTGGCTCGACGGAGAACAAATCTGGAACAAGGGCAGAGCGGTTCATCCGGAACTTGCTGAACTAGCGAAGAAGCTGGGGAAAGTCTAATACTTTCATTTCTTTTATTAGTTAAACGAGGGAATTCTACTTGATTGAAAAGGAGAAGATTACGCAAGGTGTCGTCAACATATTCAAGGTGAACATGGGCCTCAGGAGCGGTGAGAAAGTTCTCGTAGTTACGGATTCGCCGACCGTTGAGGAATGGATGAAATATGACAGTGAAAAACTGTCAGACTTTGTTGAAAGGTCTGTTTTAGCCAAAATGGTCTACGAAATAGCTAAAGAAAAGTTTCCGGCCTGTTCAGTAGAATTCTTCACTTATCCATCTGTCGGAAAACACGGATCAGAACCGGGAAATGAAACTGAAGAGAGAATGAAAGCTTCAGACGTTGTGATTGCCATAACAACTTACTCTCTAACTCATACAGAAGCCCGCGAAAACGCAACAAGAGCCGGAGTAAGAGTCGCAAGCATGCCCACATTCCTTCCGCAAATGTTCTATTCAGGGGGACCAATGGCTTCCGACTACCGCAAAATAGATGAAGACAGCAGAAGACTTGCGAAATTAATGAAGGACGATAAGGAGGCTATTGTAACATCTCCGGGAGGAACAAACATGAAGTTCTTAACCAGAGACGGTAGAGTGGATACTGGAATATTTACAGGAAAAGGTGCCTGGGGGAACTTGCCTTCAGGTGAGACTTACTGCGCTCCAATTGAAGGGAGTGGTGAAGGCAAGATAGTTGTCGAGGCGGGTTGGTTCCCTAACTTGAAAGTGGATATGACCATAGTCCTCAAAAATGGACGTGCCGTTGAAATCAATGGTGGTGGCAAAGTAGGTGACGAATTCAGAGATTTGTTGTCTTTCGATAAAAATGAACAACCTTACATTTCAAGGAGAAATTTTGCCGAGCTTGGGATAGGTACAAACTCTAACGCAAAGAAACCTGACAACATTCTTGAAGCTGAAAAGATAAAAGGTACCGTTCACCTCGCCATAGGCGATGGTTCCCACCTTGGAGGAAAAGTCTCCTCAGATATACATCAAGACTTTGTTATTCCTCGTCCCACATTGCTCTTAGACGGAAAGGCAGTAATAAAAGACGGAGAATGGCTATTCTAGACTCCACTTCCTTTTTCTTTTTTCCTAAACATACTTTGCTGCTCTGTTCTTTCACGTGCAAAATTGTTTGCAGCTTGAATTTCACAGTTCTCAATTGTATTGTGGTGTGGCCATCGGCGTCATGGTGCGAGTGAGTTGTTAGATCCCATCAAAAGCTCCGGTCGAGAAGGGAGAAAAATCTTAAAGCAGTTACTGATAAACAGTAGTTTTCTCAGAAAACTGAACAGATTGAGGGGATCAAAAAATTGGCGATATTTATGGAAAGAGTAGAGAAATTGAAGAAAATTGGCAAAAAAGCTGGAATAGACGCTTTTCTAGTTAGTTCAGAGAAAAATATGAGGTATTTCGCTGGTTTTTCAGTGTTGGCCATAGAAAGGTTTGCTGGAATAATGATCCCTGTTGGAACAAGCGCTCCGATAGTTTTGGTTCCTAAACTTGAAGAGGAGAAAGCGAAGGAATATTCTGCATTTAAAGAAATTAGGAGTTACGACGACTCAGAAAATCCTGCTATGTTGCTCAGACAAGTGGTAAAAGTGCTTAGGATGGAAAAAGCTGTTTTTGGAGTTGAAGGAATTCTTCCTTTCAAATTCTACAGAATGTTAGTCGAATGTTCGCCAAAAATAAGAATAGAGGACGCTTCAGTCTTTTTCAGTCAACTCAGAAGGATAAAATCTTATGAAGAATTGAAAAGAATGGAAAAAGCAGCGAGCATAGTTGCTGAGGGAATAAAGGCAGGGATAGACTTCATAAAACCAGGAGTTAGTGAATTAGCTATTTCATTTCAGATAGAAAAAACCATAAAAGAGAATGGGGGCGAAAGTGTTCCATTCTGTATAGTTCTTTCAGGAAGACATTCTGCTCTTCCTCATGGTGAGACATCGAACAGAAAAGTGAGAGAAAAGGACATCGTGCTGATGGATGTGGGGGCAGTCTATGAAGGATATTATGCAGACATCACTCGAACAGTCTTCGTTGGAGAGGCAACAAAAATGCAGACAAAAATTTACGAGATCGTTGTTAAAGCTCAGGAGACAGCCATAAAAACTGTAAAGTCAAGCGTTAAAGCTGAAGAGGTTGATAGAGCCGCCAGAAAAATTATAGAAGACGCGGGGTACGGCGAATACTTTACTCACAGAACAGGCCACGGGTTAGGCTTGGAAGTACACGAGGAACCTTACATAGCCGCTGGTAACAAAACAGTTCTGAAGCTTGGTATGACGTTTACAATTGAACCAGGAGTATATCTTGCTGGAAAGTTTGGAGTTAGAGTTGAAGATGACATAGCTGTTTCAACGCCAGAGGCCAAACTTTTGAGTAGCCTTTCGAAAGAACTTTTGGTCATCTAATTTTTTCTATAGAAGGTAAGGAGCATATACGCACGCTATATCGAAACATTGCCTGAGTGAGGCACTTCTCTTAGTGGGGCGCTTTTTTCATTTGTACTCTCTTAGTGAAATCATTTTTTCAGGAAGGAGTTTTATGTTTTCGCCGCAGTAGGGGCAAACTTTGAATTCCGGTAGTAATGGCTTTTTGCATGTTGGGCATCTATTTGTGTACGTTATGTTTTCTTCAAACTTTTGGGTCTCCCTTGTTAAGCGGCTTATTTCAGTTTTCAGTGTCTCAACGTTCTCCTTTAGTGGCTGAATTTCTTTAACCTCTGTTCTCACGTTGTATATTATGTCCTTAACTTGTGCTAGAAGCGTGTTGTTCGTTATCACCGTTTCGTTCATTAAGTCAAGTAGTTCGCTTTTTTCGTCTAACATTTGGGCTTCAACAGCGCTCTGTTTCTTAGCGTCTGAAAGTATCTTGTTCAGGAAGGTTTCCACAGGGTTTTCGAAGGCTACTGCACAGGTGATCCCCCAGAGAATGAAGGTCGCGATGCGCTTACCCAAAAATATGCGGTTGGGGCTATAGCTTGCAACTTCTCGTTGATTAAGGGATACAGCTGAAGAAGCTTGATTTGGTTGTCAAAAACTAGGACGGAAATCGCGTCAACTAAATGTATGAGTGCTACGAAGGTTAGAGTGCTGAAGAGCCATACGAAGATTCTCTTTCTAG
>JAOUJL010000179.1 GCA_029883255.1 Candidatus Bathyarchaeota archaeon
CCCATAGTCGCCCTGAAATCAGGGAGCTCAAAAGCAGGAGCAAGGGCAGCCGTATCTCACACAGGAGCCATCGCTGGCTCAGACAAAATTTATGACGCTGCCTTCATGCAGACTGGCGTTATAAGAATCAGGGACATGGACGAACTTTTCCATGTAGGTAAAGCCCTAGCTATTCAGCCTCCAGCAACAGGAAAAAACATTGCCGTACTCACCGACGCTGGCGGACCCGGTATCATGGCGGTTGATGAATGTGAGTCAAGGGGATTGAACGTAAAGGAGTTTTCGGATAAGACCATTCAAAAACTCGAAGAGTTAAAAGAAGAAGGCAAAATTCCAGCGTTTGCAACAAACCTAAACCCTCTGGATCTAACAGGCTCCGCGACCTCTGAGATGTTTGAATACGGAGCCAAAATCCTCTTTGAAGACCCTGAAATCCACGGCATCGTCGTGATCGGGCTTCACCAGGTTCCAGCCCTGCAAGAAGATTTTGTTGATAGAATAGCAAGCGTTTCAAAGAACTATAACAAACCAGTTGTGGCGTGTGACATAGGCGAAACTGAAATGGCCTTGTACATCCGGTCTAGGTTCGACAAGCTGGGGATTCCTGCCTATTCCTCACCAGAGGACGCTGCGCGAGCCATGATCGCCCTCGTTCAATACGGCTCGTATCTTAAGAAAAACGGCTATCTGGAACGGCATCTAGAGAATTTTCTGAAGCGTGTCAGAACATAACGATGCTTACCGACTGCCTTTCATTCTAGAGGCCAGCATTCCTAGCCCGAAGGCCACGGTTATACCCGCAAAGAATTCGTGATGCAAAACATCATTCACGTCAAAGATTCTACCCGTAGTAACTAAATGGTGGATCAAGATGAGGATTCCAACGGAAACAAAAAAGAAAGCTATCACGGTGGTTGGCTTCATTTTTTCTCCTTACTATGTTTTACTGTTTGGTGTTTATGGTTTTTCGATTTGATGTTCCTTTAGCCACAGGGCGACCTTTTGAAACAGAAGACTCGTGGACATATCAATGACTGGAACAATGAGTCTCTCTTTTGTCTCGACTATTGACTGGTATTTTGGCATTAACGAATAACTCACGAAAGCCCAGTAGACTCTCTTCTCTTCGATGAGATGTTTTGCAGCAGTCCTAGTCGTTATTGGTATAGGATAATAAACGAACGCTACTCCATCCGCCCAGTAGATGCCAGTAGGTCTTCCTCCCACGCTGATATTTGCAAAGCGTGCTAGGTCGTCTGGCGTTGGGAATTGGTTGCACTCCATGATCACGACTTCTTTGAACGGCTCATGCAGAATAACAGTACCTCCCATTCGTAAACCTCCAATCAACTGTAATTGATGAACGAAACTTGCTTTTACATTTTACTCAAAAACATTGCAGTCACAATCTGTCGCTAACTTAAATAAGAAATTAAGTAATAACCGTTTGTAAACTGAATGATGCTTAAGGAGGAACTGGTTTGCCGGAAATCCGAGTTGCGATTACAGGCGTGGGTAACTGCGCTTCAGCTCTCATTCAAGGAGTAGAATACTACAAAAACGTGACAGAAGACGTGAAGGTTCCTGGACTGATGCACGTGAATTTCGGAGGCTACCACATTCGAGATGTAAAATTTGTGGCCGCCTTCGACGTGAATAAGCTCAAGATTGGTAAAGATTTAGGTGACGCTATTTTTTCAGAGCCAAACTCTTGCGAAAAGTTTGCCAGTGTGCCTAAACTGGGTGTTAAGGTTTCCAGAGCGCCGATTCTTGACGGTGTTGCAACTCACACCAAGGAAACCTTCAAAACCTATGATGAAAAGAAATGCACGCCTGTTAACGTAGCGGACGTTCTCAGAGAGGCCGAAGCAGACGTGCTGGTTAACTTCCTTCCCGTGGGAAGCTACAAAGCGACGCGTCACCATGCGCAGGCTGCTTTAGATGCTGGATGTGCGTTTGTGAACTGCATGCCTGAGTTTGTAGTTTCCGACCGTGTATGGGGTGAACGATTCAAGGCGAAAGGTTTGCCAGCTGCTGGAGATGATGTGAAGAGCCAGTTGGGTGCTACCATTTTGCATCGGAACTTGGTTAGACTATGCGTTGATCGTGGAGTAGAAATAGAAGAGACTTATCAGTTGAATTTGGGTGGGAACACGGATTTTCAGAATATGACGGTTGAGGAACGATTGAAAACGAAGCGAGTCAGCAAGACCGAGGCAGTTACGAGTATGATTCCCTACAAAGTTCCAACAAGGATAGGTCCATCGGATTATGTTCCCTTTCTCGGCGACAAAAAAATCTGCTACGTTTTCATCAAGGGTCGGAAATTCGGAAATATGCCAGTAACGATTACCGGGAAGCTAGAGGTTGAGGATTCCCCGAACAGCGCTGGAGTAGTCATCGACGTTGTTAGAGCAGCGAAGTTGGCGCTAGACCGCGGAATAGGTGGACCACTTATCAGCATCTCCTCGTACGCGTTTAAGCATCCGCCTATTCAAGTTCCAGATGATGTGGCGAGAAGATGGGTTGAAGATTACATCACTGGGAAACGGGAGGTCTAACGGCTTGACAGAATCATCGCAGGAGATTTTCAAAAGAGTTGCTTCCTACGCAAAGAAGGCACCTAAGGTGGAGCGTAAGCCTTTGAGCCGTGGCCCTTACATCGAGGATGGACGGAGTGTCGTGGCCCTCGTTCGGACAGATGACAGGGTTGAAGGGATTGTAGAGGCATTGGATTTGATCGGTGGCCTTGACTCTGCGTTGGCTGGGCGAGATGGATACGTCTTGGTTAAGCCGAACCTTAATAGTAATGATGCTTTTCCAGGTAGTGTTCATCCAGTGACGCTTCAAACGATTTTGCGATTGTTGTTGGATAAGGGAGTGTCTAAGGATGAGATTGTTGTCGGTGACATGTCTGGTCCCAGCTGGCTCCCGACAAGGAAGACTATGCAGCTGAATGGGACTTTGGACGTCGTAGAAGATCTTGGAGTTAAGGTTTCATTTTTTGAAGATGAAGAATGGGTAACGGTTAAACCTAGAAAGGCAACAACATGGCCTAAAGGTTTCAGGCTCGCGAAAACCGTCTATAATGCCTCTAAGATTGTTTCGCTTCCATGCTTGAAGACTCATCGTTTTGGAGGAGTTTTCACCTTAAGCCTGAAAAATGCCGTTGGGATGATTAATCCTGCGGACAGAAGTTACCTTCATAACAGTGAGAGAATGCGGAGTCTTATTGCTGAGATTAATCTCGGTTATTCGGTTAATCTTGTCGTTTTGGATGGTATGAGCTGTTTTGTTTCTGGAGGGCCAGATAGGGGTGAGCTGGCTTCGCCAGGAGTCATAATCGCCGGAAGCGATAGAGTAGCCATCGACGCTGTTGGAGTATCTATTCTAAAATCTTTGAACGCCGTTGGAATAGCAAACGTACCTATTAAGGAACAAGAACAGCTCAAAAAAGCCGCTGACGTTGATTTAGGTCAACTGAACATAGAAAACATCAAGCTGAAAACATCCAATCTAGCAAGAGACAAAGAATTCCCCAAACTGTTAAATTTCATTAAAAACGAACTACAATAGTATATGAGCGCGATATCGAAACTTTCCAAATATGGACATAACATACGCTCAAAGTTCTCTGAACCACCTATCATTGATATGTTCAAGTTTCCATAGAAACACATCAAACTTGCCACAAAACTCAAAAAAATCTCC
>JAOUJL010000178.1 GCA_029883255.1 Candidatus Bathyarchaeota archaeon
ACAAAAAGTATATCAAGTCAAGCCGAGTATGGTAGGGTTCTAAGAGGAGGAGAATAACGTGGAGAAAAGCCTCCTAATATACATCGACGGCAAGTTTTACCCTAAACCAGAGGCAAAAGTTTCTGTTTACGATCATGGTCTGCTATATGGAGATGGCATTTTCGAAGGAATACGCGCCTATGACGGCGTGGTATTCAAACTGAAAGAACATATAGACAGACTGTATAATTCAGCGCACACAATCATGCTACAGATACCATTGACAAAAAACGAAATGATACAAACCGTTCTAAAGACGCTTAAGAAGAACAACCTCAAAGACGCCTACATCCGCCTAGTGATCACAAGAGGAGTCGGAGATCTTGGACTCGACCCGAGAAAATGCTCAAAACCAACAATAATCGTCATCGCTCAACCAATGAAACCATTACATGGAGTAGCGGCAAAAGAAAAAGGTGTAACAACGCTGATTGCATGGGTGAAAAGAGACCCAGTAGACGCAACTTCGCATGAAATAAAATCGCTAAACTATCTGAACAGCATACTAGCGAAACTTGAAGCCAACGTCGGCGGCGTAGATGAAGCCATATGCCTGGACAAAATAGGTTTCGTTTGCGAAGGAGTAGCCGAGAACATATTCATTGTCAAGGAAAGCAGAATATTTACACCACCAGTTTCCACTGGAGCCTTGCCAGGAATAACAAGAAACAGAGTTATGGCATTAGCAGAGAAAATTGGATACACAGTCGTAGAAAGAAACATTACCCCAAACGAGTTATTCAACGCAGACGAGGTCTTCTTCACAGGCACCGCGGCAGAAATTGTCCCCGTAAGGGAAGTAAACAAACGAACAATAGGCAGTGGCAAACCTGGGCTTATTACTAAACGACTGATGAAAGAGTTCAGCAAAATTGTAAAGGATCCAAAAGAAGGAATAAGAATAGCCTGAAGAACCACCCTTTAATTGCGCATCGACATAAATCGTTCTAACCGATCAAACGCAGTCTTCAGAATTTCAATCGACGGCAGAAAGACCCCTCTGAAATGCCCTGAACCGTAGGTTACGTCAAACCCTGAACCATGGACGAGAAGAATTCCCGTGTTTTCTAAAACGTCACGAACAAACTCGAAATCGTTTTTCCATTGTGAGCCTATTTCATGGACTTTTGGGAAGACGTAAAACGCTCCTTCAGGCTTGGTGCAACTAATTCCGTCTATCTCGTTAAGTCGTTTCAAAGAGTAATCTCGTCGCTCTCGTAGTTTTTCAACCATTTCTTTGATGTGATCTTGTGGGCCCCTTAAAGCCTCTGTCCCAGCTCTTTGAACTGGAGTGTTGCAGCAAAGTCGTATCCTCGCTTCTTTTACCACTTTATCCCTAAGCTCCCGCAACTTTCCTTCAGGATCATAGAAGTACATGTAACCCAGTCTCCAACCAGTCATGAGGTAAGTTTTGGAAAACCCGTTTAATCCCAACACTGGCACATCTTCTGCTAAGTGAGACGTGCTTACAAACTTCTTTTCGTATACAATTCTGTCGTAAATCTCGTCGGAAATGAGGAGTAGACTATACTCTCCGGCCAAGTTCACCATTTCTCTCACAATTTTTTCATCGTATAACGCGCCGCAAGGATTGTTCGGATTTATAACGACTATTCCTCGAGTTGCGTTTGTCACCTTTGACCGGATATCGTTAACATCAGGTTGCCAGCCATTTTCTTCAACGGTTCGATACGAAACAGGTTTGCCGCCAAAGAATTTCACGTATGAAATGTATGGTGGATACGTTGGACCTGGAACTAGAATTTCATCACCTTTATCCACAATGGCTGCCATTATCAATTGTATAGCTTCTGAAATGCCGTTTGTAATGATCACGTTTTCCGGAGAAATTTCGACGTTGTTCACCTTTTTTTCTTTTTCACAAACAGCTTCCCGAAGTTCTAGTACGCCTTCAGACGATGAGTACCCATTGAAACCCTCCTTCACCGCCTTGGCTAACGCCTGCTTCACGTGCTCCGGCGTGTCAAACCCAAATTTCACCGGGTCACCAATATTGAGATAAATTATTTCTTTCCCTTTCTTTTCCAGCTTCCTAGCATAAGGGATGACATCTCTGATGGCGTACTCAATGTCGCTTACTCTTTCGGTAACCCGCATTTTTCACAACCGTTTGAAGTGTTGTTATCAGATTTTAAAACCTTTTCACTCAATTCGGGAACATGCCTCGCATTAGATGATTAGTTTCTCTGGTTCTACCCTACGTTGGGTGATGCTCAAGTCGCTGACCTTGAATTTCTTGTCTCCATAAAGTACGGCGTACTCTTCTCCCGTGTATAGAGACGCTGCGATTCTGCCAATGGCATCTGCCTTCATGTTTCCGCTTCCACTGGCGCCTCCTACTACCAGTAGGTCGTTCTCCTCGAAAATAACTGGTTGTCCATCAAGCGTGTTCATTGCATATTGGCCAGCCCACGACGTGAACGGTTGACTCCCAGCAAACTGTGGGAAATACTTGATGGCGACTTGGTAGATTCCGTACTGGTAATAGTTTTCCTCGGGTTGAGGTTCATCTTCAAGTTTGAACGCTCTTGGGAATTCGTCACCATAGCTGAACCAGAAAGCGTTCTCTTCAAGCGCAGGCTTGAGGTAGACTCTCGGCTTGGGCAAGATAGTGAACGGCATACAACCTTCAGGGTTGAATCCCTTAGCCCACAGCAGTTCCTTAAGCTCATTTGTTTCGGCTCTCACAGAGAAAAGCTGCCTCTTTTTCGGCTTTATGTGGACATCTACACCGACTGAATCAAGGAGCGCGGCTGTCCAAGCGCCCGCCGCTACAATGGTTTTCTTAGCTTTGATAGCACCTCGATTCGTTTTGATTCCTGACGCTGTTGAATCTTGCCAGAAATATGGTTCGCCAGGAATTCCTAAAGGTTGATGTGGTTCAACAATAATGCTCTCAACCTCGGTGTTATACCGAATTTCACCACCCAATCTTTTGAACTCAGTCTCGTAGAAGTTGACAAGGGAGTCAACGTCTATTGCTCCTGCTTTTGGGACTAAAATTCCCACATCTACGTCTGCTAAGCCCATTAGCTTAGAATCTTCATCTTTTGTGACGTGAGTCCTAAGCTTTAGCTTTTCAGATAATTCATGTGCATCATACACTTTGTGTTTTAAACCTCTTTCAGCCATAACGTTTAACACAGGTTCAGCCCATCGGTAGTCTTCGTTGCTGAAGAGCCAAAGGTAGCCAACCCACTTCAACTTCAAGTCTACGCCGAGGTCTTTTTGAGCGTGTTTGAAAAACTCGATTGTTGTGTCAACAAGTGCAAGATTTGTTTGCGAGTAGAAGAAACTTCTGAACATAGCTGCACTTTTAGCCGTGTTCCCCTGACCAGCAGCACCCATCTTATCGACCACGAGAACTTCTTTCTCAGGGTTCATTTCCTTAATGTAATAAGCGGTGGACAGCCCCAGAAGACCGGCACCGACGACAACCACATCATACTCGGCCATATTCTACCCCTTCCAAAGTGTCGCTCAATAACCGTTAATTGTTATCGATCCTTAAGAAAATATAGCGGTAAAATTTTCCCATAAATTGTTACTGGTGATTCATAGTCTGCATGTGTTAAGCTGTTTAAGGAATCTTGCATGTGTAAGTTGCCTCATAGCCTTCAGAAGTTTCTACGATGATTACGGCATCTTCTC
>JAOUJL010000180.1 GCA_029883255.1 Candidatus Bathyarchaeota archaeon
GAAGCAAATCAGGAACAACAAGACCGTGATAATAGATTCTCCGCCAGGGACCTCTTGCCCAGTGATCGAATCGGTCTACAAGAGCGATTACTGCATCCTCGTAGCCGAGCCCACACCCTTCGGTTTTCACGATCTGAAACTGATGGTTCAAGTTTTGGAGGAAATTAAGATTCCCTTCGGCGTTGTTGTAAACCGTGCAGGAATTGGTGACCGAAAAGTCTATGAGTATTGTGGAGAAAAGGGCGTTCCTATCTTACTTGAGATTCCTTTTCAGAGAAGGGTAGCGGAGCTTTATTCCAGCGGAATCCCCTTTGTCGTAGAAATGCCTGAATGGAAGAAGAGGTTCCAGTTGCTCCTAGACGATGTAAAGGAGCGTGTTGACAGTTGAAGCAGATAGCCGTGGTGAGCGGAAAGGGAGGGACGGGGAAAACCACTATCACCGCCTCTTTCGCAGCGTTGGCTCAAAACATCGTGATAGCCGACTGCGATGTGGACGCCCCAGACCTTCATCTACTTCTACACCCGCAAATAACTGAGACCCAGGAGTTTAAGGGCTCCAAGCTAGCTGTGATAGGCAAAACGAAATGCGTCGAGTGCGGTTTATGTAGAGACGCCTGCAGGTTTGACGCGATAAACAAGGATTTCCAAGTAGGCCCCTTCTTGTGTGAGGGTTGCGGCGTATGCGTTATCGTCTGTCCTGAAGAAGCAGTAAGTCTCAAAGAAAGGATTTCAGGATACGCCTTCATCTCAAAGACTAAGTATGGTACAATGTCTCACGCAAGGCTAAACCCTGGCGAGGCAAACTCGGGCAAACTCGTCACCCTAGTGAGACACAACGCTAGACAAATCGCTGAGAAAGAGAACCGTCATCTAATTCTGATCGACGGCCCGCCTGGCATCGGCTGTCCTGTAATAGCTTCTGTCAGCGGGGTGGATGCTGGACTCGCAGTTGCAGAACCAACCATGTCGGGGATCCATGACCTAGAGAGGGCACTACAGTTGCTCAACCATTTCCACGTGACACCTTTTGTTTGCATAAACATGTACGACATAAACGCGAACAATACGGAAAGGATAATCAAGTTTTGCCAGAAAAACGAAGTGGAAGTTGCTGGCAAAATTCCTTTTGACCCGATTGTAACCGAAGCCATGGTCGCTGGGGAAACCGTTGTTGAATATTCACCGGACAGCAGAGTCACACAGGAGATAAAAACTGCATGGAAGAGAGTCCTTGTGGCTTTGAATAAAGACGAATTTAATGTGCATCGAGTTAAACACAAAACCGTCTGAAGCTTGACCGTAGAAGCGAGACCATAAAAACAAGGTCTAGGCGACGAGTTGATTCCGACAGCGCACGCCCACGGACATAAGCATGAAGTTGCTATCGGACTTATAGCGGGCTTCACACTTATGCTTATATTAACAAGTGCATTTCGACTGTAGCTACTCATTCACATGCGAGAGAATAATTGAAAATACAACGAGAAAAATGCGCGCGCTTTTTAGTAGAGTTTACTGAGGGAATCTCCCCATTATTTCGTCAACATCTACTCTTTTCTTGAGGAAATATTCCGTAGCGCCTGTGCTCACATACTGTGAGCCAAATATTAACATGGCTTTTCCCTTACCCATTGAAAGAAGGACCTTTGGAAAATCTGTTGTATAATTTATGACATGACTAAAGTTTGGTTTTTGACCATTAGCAATCAAACTTATATTTTTGGCAACAGTTTTCCCTTGTTCTAAGGCCTCGCCTGCCATCTTTTGAGCATCCTTTCCGTTAATTTTTACGAAAGCTACATCCCCCATTGCAAAAGAATCTTTTGCCCCCGTAATTAACAGTTTTTCATCCACTTCAATGTATCCTCTATACAAGCTCGCGCCAACAATTTTGGATGCAGTTCTAGAACTCTTAATTCCAGCTGTCCAAATTGTTAGGTCGGTTTCGATGGGGTTTTCATCTTCGAGAACTACCTTTTCCTTTTCTATCTGTTTCACTCCCTTGCCTAATATGATTTTTACTCCTCGTGAAGTGAAGTGTTCAAATGCAATCTTTTTAGCTATATCGTTGTTGTACGCCGGAAGCACCGAATTCATCTTTTCAACTACCGTGACTTTGACATCTTTTTTCATGGCTTTAAAAAGATCAAGCACTTCAGCCGCAACTTCAAGACCAACGAAGCCGGCTCCCACTATTACAACATTTGGACTATCTCGATTTAATTGCTTTAATCTCTCATTTATAACTCCGAAATCGGACAAGCTATAAGCGGTAAGTGCCAAATCTGTTCCACCAATATTGAAAAAATTAGGCTCAGAGCCTATTGCTACAATCAATGCGTCATAATCTTTTTCTTTGTTTTCTGTTTTAACCACTTTCCTATTCAAGTCAACGCTTTCTACACTGTCAATTGTTAGGCTAAAATTCCAATAGGAAGAAAGTTCCGTAAGGTCATATCTTAGCTCATCAGGTTTCACTTTTTCACTTATGATCTCTACGCCTCCTATCGTGTTTTCAAAATTTCTTTTGTTTGAAATCAGTTCGATCTCTATGTTTCGTACTCCTCTGTTTATCAGCTGTCTGATGACTTCTGTTCCTCCGTAGCCTCCGCCAACTACAACTATTTTTCTGCTCATTTTATTTCCACTTATTTTCAAATGCAGTTACGGATATATGTTTGCTTTAAATAAAAATTACAAATGCGCGCGCATCAAACCTCTGCCAAGAGTGTAATTTTACCTTCTTCCGTCCATGCTACAAGCGCATCTGCAATCAAATTCCAATGCTTCATACACACAGGAACCTTTTTAGAACTCAGGAAAAAGGCAGGGTTCTTCTTACAATCTGGACATCGGCTTATGTCGTTGACAAACTTCTTTAGACTAATACGCGCCAATTCTTCTTCCTCGAAATCTGGAGGGAAATACTACGCGCAGAAATTGTCTTTCTTCGTTGAAAAGTTTTGCGCGCGCGACGTACATGCATGTACTCCCAAATGTGCTTCTCTGAAGAACCCTACAACAGAACCACATCTAGGCACGTCTGTAGTTTCTATTGGTCTGGACGCTAAGAAACTATAGTTAGCTTGACCTGCTTTACTCCCCTCTCTGTTGTCAACTCTTGGGCCAGACTCTTGATCTCGTCGATGTCGCCCTTGACCGCTATGGTTTCCAGGCATTCTCGTTCGCTCAAGTGAACGTGCATGGAGGAGCAGATCACGCGACTGTGTTTGTGTTGAGTGTTTGTTAGGGTGTTTTCTAATCCCTTAACCTCGTGGTCGTAGACCATCACCAACACGCCCACTCTCGTTCCCTTCTGTTCTCTAAGCCGTTTGTGCTCAGCAACGAAAGACCTCACCGAGTCTTGAATAGCCTTCGACCTGTTGTCATAACCCATCTTGCTGATTGTTTCGTCCAGTTCTCTCAGCAGGTCTGGTGGAAACGTCACGCCAACACGAACAATTTTGGCCATACGGCTCCCCGACCAAAATGGGGCGTGTTAACCATAAAGCTTTTATTGGAAGTAACACTTTTTAACCAAAAGGTGTTACCGACGCCCCGGCCCAATCGACGAATGACCTCTAAACTGATTACATTTGTGGCAACCATGTGCGCCGTTGCTAATGTTTTAGGCTTGTTTGCAGTCCCTGTAGGCACAACCAAAATTCACTTCATGCAGTTACCAATTATTCTC
>JAOUJL010000181.1 GCA_029883255.1 Candidatus Bathyarchaeota archaeon
AACAACAACCTCGACATGTTTGAAGAAATGAAAACTGCCGCTCTCCTACAGAAGATAAGGTACATGGACCCAACGGTCTTGCCGGCACAACAGGTTCTAAGAATGGCTACAGTCGATGGAGCTAAGGCGCTTGGACTAGAAAAAACCGTGGGTTCGCTGGAGGTTGGGAAAAAACCCGACATCATATTAATCGATTTCAGAAAGCCGCATCTAACACCTTTACATGACCCATACGCAAACATCGTCTACTCAGCCCTCGGAAGCGACGTAGACACAGTCATTATTGACGGAAAATTGTTAATGGATAGAAGAGAAGTGAAAACGCTAGATGAACAGGAAGTTATGCAAAAAGCCCAACGAACCGCCTCAGACCTATTAACGCGATGAAGACTCGTTTACATAAACATTTCATAACTATATTAGAGACCACCTAACAAGATATTACAAAACTCACCGGTGAACCATGATGTCTCAACCCGTCATAAACGTCTCCAACCTAACAAAATTCTACGGAGACTTCAAAGCATTAGATTCGGTCTCCTTCTCTGTCAGTCAAAGGTGGGTTTACGGCTATCTAGGACCAAATGGAGCGGGTAAGACGACCATGATTAGAACGATGCTGGGCCTGCTTAAACCAAATGGCGGCGAAGTCAAGATAGCTGGAGTTAATCCATCCAAGGATCCAGTGAACGCTCTTCAAAAGGTTGGATACGCCCCAGAACTACCCAACCTACAGACTTTCTTTAATGGAGAGGAGTTGCTAGATTTCACGGGTAAAATGTTTGGGTTATCCCGTCAAGCTAGAAAAGAGAAGGTTTGGCAACTTCTTGAGTTTGTGGGTCTGAAGGAGGAAGGAAAGAAGAAGATTGGAAAGTACAGTAAAGGGATGATTCAGAAACTTTCAGTCGCTTTGGCACTAGTTAATGATCCCACGGTTCTCATAATGGATGAGCCCACCATCGGAATGGACCCAGAAGCTACTGCATACTTCAGAAACTTATTCACAACTCTGTCGAAACAGGGAACAACTGTGTTCATCTCATCCCACCTCCTCGACGAGGTTCAACGCATATGCACCCACGTAGGAATGATCAACAAGGGTAAGATGGTTTTCGACGGTCCAATATCACAGGTGTTAGAAACTTTTACTCAGGAATGGGTTATAGAGGCTGAGCTGGAAAAAGTAACTGGAAAGATCATGGCTAATCTGAAACAACTTAGTTACGTGAAGGACATAAAAGTTGAAGGAAACAAATTGAGGATACGGTTGAAAGAGAAGAAAGACCTCCGAGGCGAGATATCATCAGAAATTTTCAAACATAAAGGCGTATTATTAAGCTTGAACCTCCACAAAATCACGCTTGAAGACGCGTATCTACAGGCATTGAAAGGAAGTCGATAAAATGAATGCTTTTCAGAGAGTTGCTACGATCGTTAGTTACGAATGGAAGAGAACATTAGCGAAGAAGAAGTTCTTTGTCTTTGTGATCATAGCCTTCGCGGTTCAAATATTAATCTTTGTGATTTTCAACTACCTTTTCACTAACCCTCCTCCCCTTATGCCTCCCTTTTTTCTCGAACAGACCAAGCCTATAATGTGGATTATCGAAGCTTTATTTCCTCAAGGACTGTTTATGTCGCTTGTAGCTATCATGATCTCTGGCGGATCTATGTCTGAGGAATACGAACACGGAACAGCTGACATACTTTTGTCCAAGCCGATTACAAAAATTGAGTACATGACTGGAAAGTATTTGGGTGGTCTATCTCTTTTAAGTTTCGTAGGAGCTCTAACAACGGCTCTAGGAGTTATCTTAGCCGTTTCATTTTTCAGTCCGCAAGAACACCTTCAATTCGTTCCACATGTTTACTTAGCGATCGTTTACTCCAACCTCGTTTTCCTGTCATTAGCGTTCATGTTCAGTGAAGTTTTTAGAAGAACTACACTTGCTCTACTCTCGGCTATTGGCATATTCATAGCATCGATGGTAACAAGCGGTGTTCTATCTGTTGTATACGCCTTCACAGGAGAACAGCTTTACTTGGATGTTAGTAAATGGCTTCCAGACTGGTGCGCATCAAACTTCCCTGACTTTGTGATTAGAGAACTCGTGAGTATTCCAAGTACTCCGTTCGTTTCCATAGGAGAGGTAGAGACTGTTTTAGCAGGAGCCCTCATTGCAGTCTACACTACAGTTTTCATCGCAATAACTATCATCAAACTCATTAAATCAGATGTAACGAAAAAAACCGATTAACCAAACATTTTGCAACGTTTTTGCTTCACACCTCAGCCTTCGCTAAAAATTCCCTTGCGTCTTTGATTGCTTTTTTGTAAAAAATGTAAGTTATGATTATTGCTATGATGACGCTTATTGGAAGTGCAACATAGAGGTCGACCGTCGGTAGAGGCAAAGGAATACCTAGAATACTTATTGTGGTAACCGCGTACGGAATGAGAGGAGCCAGTATCACCAATGCCAAAACAAAGCATACAATCATGTTGACTAAAACAGTTAGCGGCCTAATCATCTTCGGTCTTGGAACCTCAACGAAGTCGGCGCCTCTAATCCCAGCTCCTAGAGAAACCGCACCCAATGCGAAGATCAGAAGTAGCGACTCGCCAAAAGACGCAACGGCGAAGTTTAGCGATGGATGAGCAACTAAGATGCCAACAATGCTGCACACTATGGTTACTATACATGAAAAGATTATTATGAATGTGTACTTGCACTTGACCAAGCCATTAGCGGTGATCGGTGACGAATATAGATACCATACGGACCCGCCTTCTTGACCGACAATCATATTTCCTAGCATTACAGCCATCAAAGCCCCTGGCATCAGAAGAATCCAAGCAAAGAGGAAAGGGGAAGCCTCTGTCAGTGGGGACCGCCCTATTGCACCAAAATACTGCATCAATGGCATAAGTATGAACACGATGGGCATTATGAAAATGTACATTAGTTCTCGTCGTCTCGTAAAAGCCTTAAAATCCTTCTTTATAACAGCCGCCTCCAACGAAGAAAAACCAAGCTTACCTAAAAAACCCGTCTTTGGGACATAAGCTCCACGCGAGACCGTTATTGCTGGTGGTTCATATAAGCCAAATCTACTGTTCAGTCCAACTGCTAGGGAGAAGAGGATTAGAATAAACAGAAGGGAAGCCAGTGAGAAAATTACTGTATGAGCAAGCAGTCCTTCTGTAAAAGCGGCTAAAGCCATCCCTAACCACACGTATGGGACGAACCACACCGCGTTTTGTGCACCAACAACGGTTCCTATAACAGCAACACTGGCACCGGATGTGAAGGCAAACCAGACTATATAGAAGGCCACAAAAAAGATTAAGGAACCAATAAATCTGACCCAAACCGCGGCCTTACCAGAAGACTTGTAGACCGCTCCAACAAGTCTCACCTGCAGAATCCTAGAAATCTCTGTGGTTGTGCTGGCCAAAAAGGCGCTTGCCAGTAAAGAAGGGATTACAAAGATGGCTAGAGGAACAATCTTCAAGAAGACAGAAGCCACCGCTATGGCTGAGCCGATTGAAATGATGGAAGCTAGAGAGAACCCGAGCAGATTGGCTAGGGTGGATGCAAGAGTGTGTTCTTCCCAAGTGATGGGCATCCAGTAAGGAGGTTGAATGGAGGATTTCACTCCGGCTCGTTGAATTTGGCCCATAAGAGTGAA
>JAOUJL010000182.1 GCA_029883255.1 Candidatus Bathyarchaeota archaeon
GAAAAAAAGCTTCTTCTATTACGCTTGCTCATCAATCCTAAGCGAAAAATAAAGCAACATCACCAACAAAAGGATACAAAAGCATCAACAGGTTTAGTTCCTTTTTTTCCTCAGCCATTTTGTAATAGACTTAGCAGTTATTTTTTCTTTCACGCTCAGCATGTTTAGAGATTTTCCTCAGCTGGTGGACTCTACTGTTTGCATACATCATTTCAGGTTGCATTGATAATCTAGAGAGAAATCTTCTCGGCAAACACACCCCAAAAAAAACTTAAAAACATTGCTGGAAGATAAGCTAATCAAGTCTCAGGTAGAGAAAATGTCAGCAAAATTAGATCGGAAGGATGACACCGCAATTATCATCAAGGATCTCGTGAAACGATTTGAAGATGTTACCGCCGTCGATGGGTTGAATCTTGAGATAAAACAGGGTGAGCTTTTCAGCCTTTTGGGACCCAACGGTGCCGGCAAAACTACTACAATAAACATCCTTTGCGGGATACTGAAACCAACAAAAGGAACTGCTTTCGTTGGGGGTTACGATGTAAGAAAAAATCTAAAAGAGATTAGAGCACTAATCGGCGTGTGCCCACAACAGGCTGCAGTTTTTAAGTTTCTTAATGCGCGAGAAAATATTGAGCTTTTTGGAGATCTACACGCGATACCCAAGAAGGAGTCAAGAGAACGAACTGACACGCTTCTTGGATTATTGGATTTAGCAAAGGTCAGCAACAAGAAAGCAAGTGGCTATAGTGGCGGAATGCTTCGGAAATTAAATCTGACAGTAGCCTTGATTAGCGATCCAACGATTGCTTTTCTCGACGAACCAACAGTTGGAATGGACCCACGAGCTCGTCGTGCAACGTGGGAATTCATCGGATCTCTAAAAAATCAAGGCAAAACGATTATTCTAACAACTCATTACATCGAAGAAGCGGAAGCTCTCAGTGATAGAGTAGGCATTATTGATTATGGAAAGTTGATAGAACTCGGAACGCCCAAAAAATTGATGGAAAAGCACGAAGCTAAAAATCTGGAGGAAGTATTCTTAAAAATAACTGGGCGAAGAATATTAGAGGGGCTATAATATGAATTTTCAAGGTTTGACAGCGCTTGTAAAAATGGAACTGAAGAAATTAGTTCGACAGCCAGCGAATTTGTTTTTGACGCTGTTATTCCCTGCGGTTCTTACATTAATGTTTGGAGTTGTTTTTGGAGACCCTGAAATGGGAATGGATATAAATTTGATCGTCCCAGGTTTGATTGTTTATGCTTGTATTTTTATAATTATGACCATAGCTCAGTCGTTTTCTACCGAACGGCAAGAAGGATTGTTGAAAAGAATGAATACAACACCGATGACATCCAGCGAATTCATGGGAAGTCAGATCATAACAAATATGCTAATAGCCATTCTGCAAGTAGTCATTGTATTTGTACTGGCTGTTTTCATAGGCTTTAGACCGAATGGTGGTGTCGGTGGAATTTTCTTGGCATTCCCTATAGTTGCTCTGTTTTCATTAAGTTCCGTTGGATTAGGGCTTATCACAGCAACAGTTTCAAAAACCCCTGAAGTTGCTACTGGGATCTCGTTCGTGTTCATTCTTCCTCAGATGTTTTTTGGAACTTTTATTCCATTGACTAACACTACCCGACAGATCGCAGTGTTCATCCCAAGCTATTATGTTGTTGATGCTTTGTCGTTGATTTTCGCAGGAGATTGGACGAATTCGAATATTTTGCTGGACACTGGGGTTATCTCAATAGTCAGTGTAATAATTGTGATTATTGGCGTACTGCTGTTTGAAAAATATGGAAATGCCTAGATTTGCATGCGCAAAGATGAACTTGCAAAATTTTCGGAAATAGAGGGGTTTAAGTGTAGCGACCTTCCCGCGAAATTGAAGTATGTATGCACGACCCGTTCTCCTCGAAATTCTAACAAGCATTAATCATTACCCACAAGATTTTTTATTCTTGAAATTGCAAGTCTTTCACTAAGAGGAAACCAAAATGAGAATTGTTAACGAAAGCCTTACGTTCTCCACGCGGGGCGAAATCGACTTCATTGATCTTACTGACAGAGTCCAAGAAGTTGTGAAAAGCGCAGGCATCAAGAACGGCCTAGCCCACGTGTTTGCACCTCACGCCACAGGCATAATAGTCCTAACAGAACATGAACCAAGTCTACTCAACGACATCAGAAACGTTCTCGAAAAACTGATTCCTAAACGCGGTTCTTATCAACATCCATCCAACGCTCATTCGCATCTACGATCGATGCTTTTCCCGCCAGACAGGACGTTGCCTATAGTTGACGGACGAGTTGTTTTGGGTACATGGCAGTCTCTGCTTTTCATTGAAACTGACGTTTACCCAAGAAGAAGAACAGTGGTTGTGCAGGTAATTGGTGAATAGACAGCTAACTAAAACTCTGCTGATAAAAGTGCAATATCATCTGAAAGAATAAACTATTGATAACTGTATCGCTACCAGCTTGTCTAGGGCCAGACGAGCAGCCAATTGTATTGGTGAAGTTTATTTCCTATAGGGAGATGGATACGTTTGTACTTCGGTTCAATTGTTCTGGTCCTGAAAGGTGGAGTGCGGTTAGTTGATTATAAAAAAGCATTTTTTCATGGCGTTGAATGTGATTTTTGCGTCCTCTATTTAAAGAGTGAAGAATTCGGTTGAATTCGGCCTTTGCAGATACTGGAAAATTAAGCTGAAAGCCTGCTTTTTTGGGGGTCCGTTGTGAAGTGTACGATTGTTAACATGCTGTTCGTAGTTAGAAAAATCTAGAAACTTTGGTTCTTCTTCATCTTATATAAACTTCGATGATTTTCGGATGCGCGTAATGACACAAACGTAGTTTCAGAATCGCACCCACGTGCACCGCTCTAATTGACAAGTTCCGCTTTAATTATTCTGACTTCTTCTATAGGTCTATCATTTTCGTCGGTCTCTACTCCTGCAATATTGTCAACCACATCCATTCCTTGTATCACTTTCCCAAAAACTGGATGTGCTGAGTCTAAGTGGCTATTGTCCACAAGATTGATGAAGAACTGGCTGCTTCCAGTGTTTGGACCAGCATTCGCCATAGCTATTGTGCCCCTTTCGTTTCTATTATGATCTGTAAATTCATCGGGTATTGTGGGTATTGATGGATCTCCATATCCTGTTCCAGTAGGATCTCCTCCCTGAATCATAAAGCCACTGATTACTCTGTGAAAAATAGTGTCATCATAGACCCCTTGTTGGACCAAGTTCTTGAAATTTTCTGTTGTAATCGGCATGTCATCATACAACTCAATAGTAATATCACCCATATTTGTCTCAAGCAAAACCTTATTCGCGCTTGGACCATCTTCGCTGACTATAGGTTGCATGGCTGCATTTTGGTATGCGATTGTGCTGTTGCCGCGCCATTCGTTCATGTATCTTGTCATGTCTTGAGTGTTGGTCCAGCTGCTGGTTTTGTTGTATATTGCTTCGATTTCGCTTCGGTCTGCGTAATATCCCACGTATGTGAAATTGTTCCACGCTAGTGTGTACTGGTGACTTGTCTTGTTTGCTTCTTTAATTTCATTCCACGCTGTCTTTATCAGGTCATGGGGTTCTGTAATCCACGTTTGATAATAGTCTTGAATGATTTCCTGCAAAGTCTG
>JAOUJL010000183.1 GCA_029883255.1 Candidatus Bathyarchaeota archaeon
TTGGGCATCCAATCTCCAACGCTTTAGTGGAGGTTGAGCGAGATGGCGTTAGCATTTCTCAGAAAACCGGATCAAGAGGAAAAGCTTCATTTTATAACCTTACTGGTGGCGACTGCCAAATATCTGTGAGTGTGATGGGGAAGGTCAGCGAAACCAGAAGCTTATACTTGGATGACACGAAGGCAATCGTATTTAAATTAGAAAAATCTGTTGTTGTGGGTGGATTCCTGCTGGAAGTCACTCAGTTAATCGCATACGTTTCACTAGGCATCGTGATTACCTTATTTGCTTTAGCTTTGATATATCGAAGGCTTCGCCTTAGAAAGATTCCTGAAGAAGAGAAAGAAAAAAGTTTATAACATCCGTCGCCCAAGGCATAGATGACTGACGACACCGAATTCAAGAAAATTTTTGTTCAAATTAAGGTTGTGGCTCGTGTTGTCTGAACCAAAATATTGTTCTCCGAAATGCGAATTGTTTCGATGCGGAAAAAATGCTGTCTTCTACCGTGGAAACCGGGTATGGTGCAGATGGACCGATGAAGAATGCGAAGTTGCAAACTGCAGCTACGCGACATGCATAAAAAGACGGCTACTGCCCGGAGGCATCTGCGGAGAAACCGTGAAACGAAAAACCATCGAGAGAGAGCCTGAAGAAGCCCCAATTCCAACGGTGAAGCTAAGAGGAAAGGCTTTGCGAAAGATCGGTGAGAAAGAAATTTTCTAGCCAATCAGTCTTGGTCGTTCGCCGCGGAGACCAAAAGGAGCGGGAACTATTTGGAGGCTACCCGTTTCACTACCGGTGGTCTCATCTTCTTGAGGACGCGGTAACCGCAAAATGTGCATTTCACTCCTCCACCGCGCAGCTCAAGTTCTTCGGTCATCACCTTGGCGCCGCACTTCACACATTCATAAACAAGTCCACGTGAAGGTTTCTCCGACATTAAACAAGTCTCCAAATCCGTAAGCGTGTTTCACGACCTTTTAAACGTTTCTCACTGGATGAAAAGAACAACTATATAACTCGTTAAACGAGAGATGTTGTGGGAGAAGCAGGGTGTATGGGCGCGTGTTGATTCTGGCTGGTGGTGGAGGGCACACCGGCTACTCATACGCGTTAGCTCAAGCGCTTCATGGAAAAGTTTCTTTGTCCTTTCTTGTTCCTGAAGGAGATACTTTGAGTGAGAGAAGACTGCGTGAATTTGGTGAAGTCGACTCTCTAATCGAACCTCGGAGTCCGAAAACTCCTGCGCCCATATTTATCGGGCGCCTCGCCAAATCCTTTTTGAACTCTGTAGGACGGAGTTTTCATGAGTTTGAAGTTGTTGTGAGTTCAGGCAGCAATTTTTGTGTTCCGCCTGCGATTATGGCCTGGGTTAGGGGAGTTCCTTTGGTTAACATTGAGAGTCCGGTTCGTTTCACAAAGCCGTCTAAATCGGCTTTTGTATTGCAGCCTTTTTCAGCAATTACTGCTTTGTGTTGGAAGGAGCAAACAAGGCTGCTGAAAGGTGTGGTTGTTGGTCCCTTGCTTCCGAAGCCTGTAGTTAAGCCATGGAACGGAGGATATGTTCTGGTTGCGGGAGGACACGCTTTTGAGCATAGAGCTTTGTTTGATGCCATAGCTAAGAGCAGTTTACCTAATGTAGTTTTGCAGACGGGTAGAGTTAATCCGATGCCATACGCTATGAAGCATCCTGAGTGGAAAGTGATTGCTTTTACAGAAAAGTTTCATGAGCTTCTTGCGGGTGCAGAAATGGTTGTGTCGCATTTTGGGTTTACGGCGTTGGAGGCGGCGATCGTCTATAGAAAGCCTCTAGTGATGGTTGTGAATCCTGAGTATAGGACTACTGTTGGAATTGAAGACGCAGAGTATCTCGCGAGAAAAATAAACGCTGTGTTGGCTCCTGAAATAAAAACGGAAGTCCTCCTAGACGCCATGAAAGAAGCGAAACAAAGAAGGGTTCCCACCTTCGCAAACGGCGCCGAAAACCTTGCAAACAGGATAATCGAGTTGTTGCAGTAGAAAGCGTGTAATAGCTTATCTGGTTTTCCTCCTGTTTTCATTTCATAATTAGGTTGCTTCCCATGCGTTGACAATGCGCGTAAATTGCGCTTGCGCTTCTTTTCAACACGTGAAAGAGGTAATGGATAATGAATCTAAAAGCGTAGGATTCTTATGAGTCCTGCTTCTAATACGATGGAGAGGAATCCAATTGCTTAAACCCAAAATTGTGCTTGTTGGTTTGGGAAACTTTGGCAAAAATCACTTCCGTGTGCTAAAAGAGCTTGAGAGGCAAGACGCTTGCAAACTTTATGGTGTGGTTGACATAAAGGGTGAAACTTTGAAAGTTGTCGGTAAAGGGCATAAGGTTAAGACCTCTGTGGATTTTCATGATTTTCTTAAGGACGATGATGTTGATGCTGTAGATGTTGTTGCTCCCACAAGTACACATTTTGACATAAGCAAAGAATGTCTGGAGGCTGGAAAACATGTTTTTGTAGAGAAACCTTTTACTACAAGTTATGTAGAGGCTGAGAAACTTGTTCAAATAGCCGAAGAACAAGGAAAAACATTGATGGTGGGACATATTTTTAGATACAACTTTGCGGTGAGGAAGATCAAGGAATTGATCGAAAATGGAGAACTAGGACAAATTTACTACCTGTTTGGGCATTTCATGGGACTGAAAGATCCAAAATTTGATGTAGGGGCACTGTTTAATTACACGGTGCATCACATAGACATCTATAATTATTTGCTCCAGAAGATGCCAGAAGAAGTTACATGTTGCGCAGGTTTTTTCTTGGGCAGAAACGAATTTGAGGATGTCGCGTTACTTGTTTTAAAGTATCCAACTAACGTAATGGGAATTGTTGAAGGCAGCTGGTTGCCTCCTGGGAAGTATCGAGACTTAATCGTCGTCGGAAGTAGAAAAAGCGTAACCTCCAACCTTTCGGAACAAACGCTCGAGCTTCATGACGTCCACATCGAAGCTTGGAATGAAGGGCTCAGGGCTGTGGACAAGGGATCAGAAAAAATTGATCTAAAATTCAAGGAACCACTTGAACTAGAGCTTCAAGATTTCATAGAATCAATCAAAACGGGACGAAGACCAACAGCAGACGCGCGATCCGCATTAAACGTGGTCAAAATCGCCGAAAAAGCGTTAGAGTCAGCGCAACTAAAAAGAAGCGTGAGGATAAATGAAAGTTAAGGAGAAAGTCGTGATATACGAGAATACGAAAATAGGAAAGGACCCAATAATAGAAGATTTTGTCATTTTGGGTAAACCGCCCAGCGGCTTTAAACCGGGTCAATTAGAATTGATCATAGGAAATTTTGCTGTACTTAGATCCGGGACAATAATCTACGCGGGAAACGCCATCGGTAACAACTTTAAAACAGGAGATCATGCAAGAATAAGGGAAAATAACAAAATAGGCGATGATGTTAGCATCGGCGCTGGATCCGTTGTTGAGTGTGAAAGTGAAATAAAAGACCATGCAAGAATACATTCTAACTGCTTTATATGCGAATACACTGTAATAGAGGAAAACGCATGGATCGGCCCAGGGGTGATCATGACAAACGTTCTACACCCACCATGTCCAGCCTTCAAAAAATATAGCCCAATCCGTGGAGAAAAATGTTGCCATGGGCCTGTCATAA
>JAOUJL010000184.1 GCA_029883255.1 Candidatus Bathyarchaeota archaeon
TCGAAGAAAAACGCTATTTTAGACTAGGATATCAAGCGCCAGTGTTTGAGACAGAAATCGGAAAATTAGGGTTGACAATCTGCTATGACGTGTTTTTCCCAGAAATCTCCCGCCTATTAAGATTGAAAGGCGCCCAACTCATAATCTGCATATCAGCCTCTCCAGCCAGACGGCGCAAATTCTTTGAAGTACTAACCACCGCCAGAGCCATTGAAAACACCGTTTTTCTAGCATACGTCAACCTTGTCGGCGTGGAAAACGGCCTACAATTTTGGGGAGGAAGCAGACTTATAGCCCCAAACGGCAACATCATCACACAAGCCAAATACGACGAAGAAGACTTGACAACAGGAAACGTAGACTACGCCGACTTGGAACGAATAGAAACTTTTGTCCCAACCCTCCGCGACCTGAGACCAGAACTCTTCAACTCCTTGAAAGAACAAGCAGAAAACCTATGAGGCATACGCCGTGAACAAAATCCACGTGATTCGAAATGAAGACGTAAATCAAGTTTTGATAGGAACGCCTGAGGACCATAAACACCTGCGAGTCTGCATGAAACTCAAAAACGAATCAATCATAATCTTTCAAGAAGCCACCATAGCAAACATCTCACGAGCATACATCACGATTAAAACCCACCCGAATATTCAGGCTCAAGAACTCAAAATGAAACTTCTAACAGAAGAGTCGCGGAAAGAAGGCCACGCAAAGCATCAACTGCTCGAAACGCGTAGAAGGAACAAGGACATTGAAAAAGAACTAAAAAAACTCCTAGAAAAAGCAGAAATCTTTATCTAAATCCTTTCACAGCTTTCTCTATTCGGCCTAACGCTTCCTCAATTTTATCATAAGCAGTAGCATACGAAAATCGCAGATAACCCTCGCCAAATTCTCCAAATGAAGACCCCGGCACAGTCACCACTTTTGCTCTGCTAAGAAGGTAGTCAGCGAATGTCTTAGATGGCATCTCAAACTCTTGGATGCTTGGAAACATGTAAAACGCTCCTTTAGGAAGACCGCATCTAAAACCTTCAATTTCATTAAGTCGGGCATGAAGAAGTCGACGTCTCCTCTTAAACTCTTGAACCATATCTCTAACGCAGTTTTGTGGTCCTTCTAGGGCTGAAGTCGCAGCGTATTGTGCAGGGCCACTTACACATGCTGAAGCAAATTGATGAGCCAACGTCATGGGAGCAATCAACTCTTTAGGACCCAACGCATAGCCAACGCGAAGACCCGTCATTGCATACGTCTTTGAAAAGGAGTTCACAACTATCGTACGCTCACACATACCAGGAAAAGTGGCCAAACAATAATGCTTGGCATCATCATACGTCATCTTTTCATAAACCTCATCAGAAATCACAATCAAATCATGCTCCACAGCAAGCTTTGCTAATCCAGCCAGATCATCGTGAGACAAAACAGATCCTGTTGGATTGTTAGGAGAATTTATGATTATCACACGTGATTTCTTTGTGATCAAAGACATCACAGTTTCAGCGTTAAGCGTAAAACTATTTTCCTCAAGTACAGGCATAGAAACTGGAACACCTTCCGCCATCAAAATACTGGGTTTATAACACACAAACCCCGGATCAGGAACCAACACCTCGTCGCCAGGATTTATCAGTGTCAGTAAAGCCAAGAAAATCGCTTCTGTTCCCCCAATCGTGACCAACACCTCAGACTCTGGATCATATGACAAACCGTAGTCACGCTTTGTTTTTTTCATCAAAGCTACGCGGAGTTCTGGAATACCCGGGGTAGGCGCATAATGCGTTTTGCCTTCATCTAAAGCCTGTTTGGCTGCTTCCAGAACGTGTAGAGGAGGCACGAAATCTGGCTCACCTATCCCCAAACTAATAACCCCAGGAATACCCTGTGCCAATGAAAAAAGGCGGCGAATATCAGAGGGTTTAATTTCCCTTAATCGTGCTGCAGTTTTAGAGCGCTTCACCAATACTCACCCTCGTCACAGTGATTCTGCTCCATGCATAAAATGTTTACGTTTGTAAACCTTTCGATGAAGAGTACCCTGAAACAGGCACCCAGTATAGTGTCGACAAAGACCACAAGCCTTTTCTACGCCGTATACAAAACTGTATCCTTTAAACGAAACTCGTCGGTGAAACAATTGAGACTAAAAGAAAAGACCCAAAAATGGCTAAAACGCTCCATAAACGACCCAATTGCGAAAACACTCGTAGAAAACAGTAATTTAACCAAAACACAGCTTGAAACCCTCTTAATCGACGCCTTAACAGAAAATATAGCTCAAAAATCACTAAAATACGAAGAAAAAGCCAAATTACGAATATCAGCAGTAAGCCGCGGCGCTTTCAACAGAACTTTAAAGCAGGCCAAAAAAAATGTCATTCAATCAATCTACACGATTCTTCTTCTCGGCTACCTAGGAGTCCTCGAAAGCACACTTCTAGATCCATACATTGAAATCGCAAACAAACTGCAAACCTACATGAGCACCTACAGAGAAGCCTTAGGAGGACGGAATGCAATGAGTGAATACCTAACGGTGATAGGTATGCTTCGCAAGGACCTAGAAACTAGCCTAGAACAATTATCCAAGCCGAAGAACATGTCGGGAAAGATGTGATATCACACATCACACCAATGACGTAAAGGAGCCCCAAGCAATACATAAATCTTCCAGAGTCACAGTCCATAAAACTCCTTCTATAAATGCTACGGTTAATTGCAGGCCCTACAATCAATCCTCATCATCAGCCAACATCAAATCCACCAAAAAACAACATATTTGACAAGATTCGGTAAGCAAAAAAGTTCTTGAAACAACTCACAGAGCATACTCAACCGTCTAGCTTACATCAGTTGAAAACAGCGCGGCATTTGTGATGTCACACGTCACAGAGATGAACGTTCTTCGCTTCCCTTCACCATAATCCTTAAGTTTATTCATAACGTAATGTGATGTGTGATATTTATGCAAATCACAGATGTCACGTTTAAATCACGCTTTCTCTCGTTCACACCCCAAGTCGTAGGTTCTTCTGTTTTCACGTGCTTAAACTGTTTGGAGAATCTTTAGCATGTACGACCCACTCTTAGTAGCCACAATTCTCCTATTGCTCATGACCGGAGGCGCCGCAGTCTTGTATTATAGGCGAATAAGGAAAGCATATAAAGAGTATGATGAAGCGAAGAGTGTTGTAGATGACGTTATCATAAGTTTCAACAAACAGTTGCGGACACAGGAAAACAGGCTCAACGTTGTTGCTCACAAAACCGAAGCAAGCACTTCTCAGAGCGAAAAAACGGCAAAAAGAATAGAGGAGTACGAGGGACAGCTGGCAAAGTTCACCGCCAAGATGAAACCTATTTCACAAGTCGAACAGAAAGTTTCAGCAGAAATTGAAAACACGGGCAAAAGAATGAACGAAATATCCACTAAACAAGAGAGCATTATGCAAAGAATTAAAGAGCTTGAAAAAGCTAGACGCAAACCCACAGTAACGCCTGAGGCGAAAATAGAGGCAGCGATTCCTATCAAGAGAGAACGCGCGTTAGCCCCGTTGACACAAACCGAGCTAAGCGTCCTCGAGATTCTTGCCGCAGAGGGAAGAAAGACCGCCCCAGACATTAGAGAAAGAGTAAAACTCACAAGAGAGC
>JAOUJL010000185.1 GCA_029883255.1 Candidatus Bathyarchaeota archaeon
CAATAGCATGCGAACCACGCAAAGTTGTAAATTGCAAAACTGACGAACAAGAACAGCATCGAACGAGATACGGTCTTCAATGCCCTTAGGCTTTCACTCACGGAATCGGGAAAGGCTCGTAAAGATTCAACTAAGGGTATTCTTTCAGTTCTGCTTCCTAACGTTTCTCTAAGTCTTATTCTTATGACAGCCGCAATCAAGAACGACACTGCAACGAGGAGATAAGCAATCCTCATCCCAAAGATTAGGCCATATCGAATAGACAGAAAACCCGCTATGATGGGTGACGGTACCGAGACGTAATGAACGAGGTTGATGATTGAGAAACCCATCCCTCGCTTCTCTGGCGGCATCGAGTCAGCCACAAGGGCTAGAAGGGCTGGCTGGTATATTAGGCAAAGACTTTGTAACACAGTTGCCATAAGAATGAAATGCCAAGTGGGAGCGGCTGCGTAGAAAACATAACTAACCGCAGTTCCGAGAGTCATAGTAACAATAAGCCATCTCCTCCCATGCTTATCTGCGAGATATCCTCCTGGAAACTGGACCAATGCCAAAGTTGCGGAAGAGGCAAAACCGATTACCCCTACGATGAACGGCGTGCCCCCTAATCCCTCAACGTATTTGGGGTAGTACGTGTAGGGTATGGCCGCCGCAAAAATAATTATGACCAACGTAATTGTCAGCACTAACATGTTGCCGCTAATGAATGAAAATTCCTCTCTGAGTCTAGCTAAGATTGTCAACCAAATTCTCCTTGAAGAAGAAAGAGACCGTATACAGTAAATAAATTGGTATGATAAAAAGTGAAACTTCCGCATATTTTAGGAATTCAGGATACTATTAAATACATGAGATTAATCTCACGTTACTTTTTCTTTTTCGTCTTCACTCCAGAATTTCATGCATGCATCCGAAACTTTTTACTTAAATATTTCTGGGTGTATGATTATAGCCAGTGCTTCCAAACTCTCCATTATTTGCGGACCAGGTACCATAAGCCTCTCATCCATTTTGTATATCTGATCATTTTGCACGGCATAAATCTCGTTCCAACCGGGCCGTGTTCTAATTGTTTCTGGTGTAAGTCCAGCAGCCTCTGCCATGGAACCTTTAGAGATTATTATGATTTCTGGGTTGGCCTTAAGCACTTCTTCCGTAGACGTTGACATGTATGCACCTGCGTACCCCGAAAAAACATTCATTCCGCCTGCCATGTAAATCAATTCGCCAGCAAATGATTCTCCCCCAAAAGTCTGGTACCCCCCGTTGAAAGAGTATTCAACGTAGACACGTGGTCTAGGCGCATCTCGTGTTTTGTCAACGATTTCTTGAGCTTTGTTCTGTATGTCAGCTACGAGTGCTTCCGCCTCGTCGATCTGACATGTGGCTTTTCCAACCAAAGAGATATCCGCAAGTACCTCATCAAACTTTTTCGGGTATAGAACTACAACAGGTAGACCAAGACCCTCTAAGCTTTCGGCTATTGAGATCTGGTATCTCATCGCTGCTAAAATCAAATCAGGCTGTAAGTCCACAACTGTCTCGATACTAATTCCAGCGTACTGTCCTACCGTCGATAAATTACCCGCCTCAATCCCCGCCTCAATCCTTTCTTGGATCTCTGGAGGATAACCGGAAAACTCGTCCACACCGACAACTTTGCTTTCCAATTCCAATGCAAAAAGTATGTACGTACAAGTGGGCGCTAGGGACACTATTCTCTCTGGAGGATATCTGGTTATCGTAACGTTTCTTCCAACGTCATCTATAACGGTCGTCGATCCAGCAATTGCTTTCTTAGGCTGGTAAAATTGTTGCCCAACAATCATTCCTGTGGCGCTAACAATCATTGTCAATGCTAGAGCAAAAACGATTGTTTTCCGTTTAGTTGACATTATTTTCCCTCCTAAGGCGCGCGCGTTCCCGAGATGCCACGTTTAGAATTGACACCGCTGGTTTTCTTGACCTTTGCGAAGTAAACAATAAAGCCTAAGCCAACCACAGTCACTGATACTACAGCAGTTTCGACCCATGTTGTCGGGAAAGGCTCTGGTTCCTTGGCTATGCTGAAGTAGATCATTTCAGAGGAACCTCTGTTCCCAGTTTCGTCCCTTGCATAAACTACTAGGCTGTGCATTCCATCAGGTAGCCCTATCAGGGTTATGTTTCCAAATGTCCCAATCCCGTGAACTAGGGGTATGTTTCCAATTGTGACGTTTGCTTGTCCGTCGAGGCTGTAGCTGGCCTCGTAAATATGTTTGCTTAAACCAAAAGTTAAGGAAATATTGTTTACTGTATACGTCTTGTTTTCTGGCGACAGTATTGAGATTGTGGGCGGGTTCGTATCGGGCGTATCGGGTTCTGGAGGATACATGAAGTTCGCTGCTGCCAAGTTAACGAACTGTGTTCCAACCAGTGCTGAGAACAATAGCAGCGGAATGATGCGTGTGCAAAGAACTGGCAACAGAGCAAATCGTGATACAATTTTCTTCATGTTGGAGGCTCCAACGATTCATTATATGCTCATTCATCATCGCATAAAAACATTTTTGTCAATGTTTCTTGACCTATTGAAAGATGCGTGTGCGTGTCTTGGTCAAAGTTTCTTGACAAAAACTTCAAAGTGGCCTAATTCACTAGGTATCTTTTGGGCATTAGTCACGTTATCTTCTACATACACCGCGATTCCGATAATGTGATTGTCACTCTCGTTCCGTGCAATTCCTGCTACACCAACACCTTCAATCTCTAGCAACCATTCTTCATTTTCATTAAGAGTATTGTATATTTTTACATCCATTGGCATTATACCACCATTATAGGTTATATTTCTATTTTTGGGATACGGTAGTTTTCCCATAATTTAGTATGGTTTGCCGTTTCATCTTGGAAAGTACATCGGTTAAAGGCACGTGCATTTTGAAGACTTCATGTTTCACTTTAAGAGGGGAAATAGTTAAATTTTGAAGCTTTCTACCGTGCACCTATGGCTAAAATATGCCTCGTCACACACTTTTTTCCACCTCACATCGGAGGTATAGAGAAGGTTGCCGATGAACAGTGTAAACGACTAGCAAAATTGGGTTATCAAGTATCCGTTTTGACAAGCAAAACACGCAAACAAAATGAAAGCCACGCAGAAGGAATCAAAGTATTCTCCTATTCCATCCTAAACATAGCTGAAAGAGTTGGCATACCCTACCCCGTTCTCTCGTTCAAAGCGTACAAAAATTTTGCAGAGGTGATAAAGAAGTGCGACATAGTTCACGCGCATGGTCACGCCTACATGTCGTCATACATAGCGTGCAAAGTTGCCGAGAAATACAAAAAACCCTTCATCTTGACGCAGCACAACACATTCATAGACTATCAGTCGTGGCTAAACATAGTCGAACACGTAAACGACTGGACTGTTGGCAGGGTAGTTTTGAAATGCTCGGATAGAGTGATTGTTGTCAGCAGGAAGACGATGGAATACGTTCTAAAACTAGGCGCAGACATTTCAAAAACATCAGTGATGCATAACGGAGTTGACACAGACTTCTTCCACCCTATGAACAGAGAGGAAAGCAGAGACAAACTCGGTCTGCCCAAAAATAGAACGCTAATACTCACTATACGAAGATTGGTTTACAAAAATGGTTTGGACAC
>JAOUJL010000186.1 GCA_029883255.1 Candidatus Bathyarchaeota archaeon
CCAATGTGGTACCGAGGAATCATCTCGGAGCACATGGCGGTACGAAAAACCGTAGGAATTTTTGATGTTTCGCATATGGGACGAGTGCTTGTGACTGGGCCAGAAGCCGAAGCTTTTCTAAACTACGTGACAACCAATGACGTTGCAACACTGGCACCTCTTTGCGCACATTACTCATTGATGTGTAATGAGCAAGGTGGCATAATAGACGACTTTGTTCTATCTAGACTGAAGGAAGAACAGTTTCTTATGGTTTACAACGCAAGCAACCGAGATAAAAATTTTAAGTGGCTAACTGCGCATTCTCGCGGTTTCGACATTAACGTTAAGGAAAGTTCAGATAACATAGCTATGTTTGCAGTGCAAGGTCCAAAGGCAGAAGAAACGCTACAGAAAATATCCGTTGACAACCTAAGTAGAATCGAGCGATTCAAGTGCGGCTGGATCAAATTAGCTGGAGTCGATGCTTCTATGTCAAGAACAGGATACACCGGCGAAGACGGGTTCGAAGTCTTCGTATGGAACACTTCTCTTTCGAACCCTCACAAGGCTGAAAAGGTGTGGAACGCCGTTTTAGAGGCTGGTCAAGAAGTCGGGATAGAACCATGTGGACTAGGCGCCAGAGACACACTCAGACTGGAAGCTGGTATGTGCTTATACGGCAACGACATCGACGAAAATACTAACCCTTTTGAGGCACGACTAAGCTTTGTTGTCAAACTCAAAAAAGGAAATTTCATCGGCAGAGATGCATTGATGAGACGGAAAGCTGAGGGTGTGAAAAGGAAACGCGTTGGTATACGAATGTTGGAAAGGGGGATTCCTCGCAGGCATTATGAAGTGTGGAGGAATGAAGAAAAAGTGGGGCAGGTGACCAGTGGAACATTGTCGCCGGTGCTTAAATGCGGCATAGCTATAGCATACGTTTTCAAAGAACATGCAATCGATGGTGAGAAAGTCATGGTGAAGATACGGAATAAACGTGTAAAAGCAGAAATCGTTAGGTTTCCTTTCTATGACACCACGCAGTACGGTTTCAGAAGAAAAGTATGACTGAGCTTTGCTCTTATGAAATATAGGTGATCCGTTCTTCTTCCATTCTGCGCATTTTCGATGAATAAATTTCTCTTCGCTTTTCGATTTCTCGCATTCTTTCCACGATTTTGTTAGATTTCTCTATTTCTTCATCCAGCCTGGTTAGATCAACTTTAATCTTTAACATTTTTTGTAAAACGTTAAGAATGCTTTTGGCCGCTTTTGGATCTGGTAGATAGCCACGGGTTTCTCCTAAGAGGCAAAGTGCATTTATGTTTCTAAATCTTGCCAGACCTAAGAGTAGCCCAGCTGTTCCTACAATTGGATTTCCTGCAGGACTGGATAATGCCTCCGCGTCTAATGCTTTTTTCAAAAGCTCAGAATTGGTTGACACCGCTATTACCTTTGGTGTTTCTTCCGGCTCTTTCCGGTATCCTCCAATTGTGACTATTGTTTTTACGTCGTGTTTTTCAGCGAAGTCTAGTATGCAGTCGGCTACGTCATATTGTCCCTCGATTGTTTGTGCTTGGCTGTCTCCGGTTAAGAAGATGAAGTCGTTTTCTCCAGCTTCTTTTTTCCAGAAGTAGAATGTTCCATGAAGTAGTCTGACGCTTCCTTTCTTGTTTACAAGAACGTAGTATGGAAAGTGGGGAGAATATAGTTCCGCGAGTTTTTTGGCGTTTAACTGCCTAGCGAGATACCGTGTGGCTATTCTTCCAACCATTCCTAACCCAGGAAGTCCCTCTATCAGGATGGGGTTTTTCAACTTAATCTGCGTTTTTTCCTCTACATGCGTTGTTTTCATTTCAGCTTCAAACCCCGCATTGCTCGCCTATATTTAGCATACCTATCGTCAGGCGAAAATTTTGCCGGATGAGGTATACGAACATTTCCTCCGCAGTATGGACATTTCTCTTGCTTCAACGTATATTTTTTGCATTTTTCACATTTTCTAAGTAGCCAGACCATTATTTCTCCCTTTTAAAGGTGCCTTGCCCGCCGGTCGTTGCTATTTTTTTCAGAGCGATTTTTGTGGCTTTTTCGAGGATTTTTTCAGCCTCTTTGTAATCTTCAGCTAAAACATCAATGCGGTATTTCGGTGGGGAAATTACGTGAATATGAACCTCCGCATCTTCAGAACCCCCAGCCTTTTGAGCGCTTGACAATGCGTCTCGGATTACGGTTACTCCGTTGGGCTTTGAGCATTCAAGCTCCAGTATTCCTTTTATTTTCACCATGGGTATTCTAATTCTTTCTTTTGCAATTTCCTCAAGAGTTGTCGCTATGTCTTTAGATACGCCTATCTTCAATAGAATGGCTACGCCGTCTTTTGCAGTTTTTTCTAGTCCTTCATATATTCCTCCAAATTCTTTTTCGAGCAGAATCCCGGCTTTTTCATAGATCTCTTCTGTAGACATGTTTAGTTTTTCAGAGGCGCTCTCCAGCAGGGTGTCTGCTTTCCTTTCTTTTTTCCAAGAGAGAATTTTTTCTTTTTTCTCGCGTCTTGTGACCCTTCTAAGCGAGAGGTCTACTTGCTCCTTTTCTATGTTGACCCGTAGAACCTTCAATACAATTTTCTGTCTTTCACGCGCGAAATCACGTATATTCTTAACCCATGTTGTGGAAAGCTCAGATATGTGGAGTAAGCCTCTTTTGTCATACTCATCTAATACAACATAGGCGCCATAGCTTGTTACTCTTTCAACCGTAGTGATTACGAGGTCTCCTACCTCCGGCCATTTCGTTTTTCTAAACGTCATTTTCTCTCCTCATTTACTCAAACGCCGCGACAACTTCTCCCTTGATCACAACCTTTCCACTAGAGGGCTTGGCGAGTATAGCTCCACAAACGTTGCAGTGAATGACGCTTGTGGAATGACTGAAGACTGTCTGCTCGTTCCCACAGTCTGGGCATTTTACTCGAAGGAACCTGCTTCTAGGTTTTGGTATTAGTTCTTCCCAATCACTCATTTTCATCCCTTCTATTCAAAATCTAACTTTTTGAGACGTATTCCTTTCTTGTGTCGTGTGTAACCACAAGTTTTGCACGTAAGTTTTAATGTTTGTTTTTTCGTTGTTTTGGCAAATTTTCTTTGAAGCGGGTATTTTTGCCCGCCGTACCCTTTTTTTTGACGTTCATGTCGTCGTTCGCCCTCGGCCAAAGCACGCCTCTTCCCAGCTTTATAGAGAGCGACTGAGTGAAGCTGATGAGTTTTACATTTCGGACAGTAGGTGGTTACTCCTTTAGGTACTTTCATATGATTCGCCAACCAAATCGGTATAGAACAGCCCAATTAATTACTATTTAAATGCTTCTGGACGCAGATTTAAACACTCCCCCATTTTTGTATTTTCACTCTTGTATGGCAGTGGTTCTTACCCAATGTTAGGGTTAGAAGGCCGTAGGACAAAATTGTAGAAAACGCGCAAACCCAACAAATCTAGGTATACTGGTCTGAGTCCCTTTCTATACCTACACCGCATAGACACCAATTTGCCTAAAAGTGCAATGTGTAAATTACCGTCTTATCTCCCGCGCTAACCTATGATTTCTGTCTTATGCTTCTACCTCTACAGCTACACCCTGCTTAATCAGGATTCGAGCATTTTCAGAAGGG
>JAOUJL010000187.1 GCA_029883255.1 Candidatus Bathyarchaeota archaeon
AAAGACCTATGGATTGAAAATAAGGATTCCAAATATATCGAAGAATAGGGAGATCCGCTCCTTTTAACCGTTCATTGCTTTATAGTATGGTTCACGCTTCTTCACAGCTTCAATGAAAAGCTTAGTCAACTCCGCATCGTCAGCACCATTCCGCATGGGAGTCAACACATCCACAAGGTTATCATTCCTTGCCAAACAAGGCTTCAGCTTCCCATCACTTGTCACCCTAAGTCTTGTACAACGAGCACAAAACTCCGTGTTCTCGATTGGATGAATTACTTCAACCTTTACTCGTGGTAGAAAATATATCCTACGATTTTGCATGTCCTCCCGTGTTTTGATATCTAATGCTTCCTTTTCTAACCTGGCTTCAATCTCGTCTAAAGGATAATGATAGCGCTGATAATAATCGGATCTGACATTTACTGGCTCTAATTCGATAAGCTGAAGAATCGTCTCATTCTGCCCCGCAAATTTCATCATCTTAGAAATCTCTCCATCGTTAACGCCCCGCAAGACAAGCATGTTCAACTTCACGGGATAGAGCCCAGCTTTCACCGCTGCTTTCACTCCGTCTAATGCGTCTCTCAAGCTTCCACCGTTCAACTCTCGATAAGTTTCAGCATTCAACGTTGAAATGTTCACGTTTACCCGTTTCAAACCACATTTACGAAGCGACCCTGCTAAAGGTGCTAGAAAAGTTCCGTTAGTGGTCATCGACAAATCATGCAAGCCTCGAAGCTCAGCTATCCCTTTAACTATCTCAAGAATGTCTGATCGAAGAAGAGGTTCACCTCCGGTCAATTTCACCGAAGAAACACCAAGAGAAAGAGCCACCCTAACAATACGGATAATTTCTTCCACCGACATTTCGGTTGACGGAGACGCAGTTTCTCCTTCACGGTGGCAGTATGGACACTTCAAGTTGCACCTCTGGCTAATCGATATCCGCAGATTAAGCGTCGGCCGCCCATAATTGTCACAGATCATTTAGAATACTCCTATCTTTCACGGGCATGCTTGACGATGTGCCCCACCTCAGGCAATATAAGTTTTTCAAGACAAAGGGAAACCGCCTCAGGAGAACCCGGTATACAAAAAACAACTTTTCCCTGTGATACTCCAGCTAAAGCGCGGGTGAGGATAACCGCTGAACCGATTTGTTCATAACCAAGCGTTCGAAAAATCTCACCAAAGCCGTGAATTTCTTTCTCGAAAAGCGGCTGAACAGTCTCAATCGTCACGTCTGTTGGGCCGATTCCTGTTCCGCCACAGGTGATAACCGCATCTACATCGCTTGAACTTAAGGCCCTTCTTACATGTTGTTTGATGAAATACTGATCATCAGGTACTATCGTTCGAGAGGTAACGATGTGACCATGCTGTCGTAGAGCATCAACTATCAGGTCCCCAGATGAATCGTTAACGGTTTTCCCCAATTTCAGCTTTTGATAACGGGAAGAGCTGCAAATAACAACCGCGAAGTTTAGGCTCTTCGGTGCTGTAGCCTTGTGGCCGAGGGTTGTTTTGCTCATCTGCTTTTTCCCTTTACCTTGCGTACGACGCGTATATTCTGAATGAGTGTGCGCGGGTATTGTCCCTGCGCGTCCTTTTCGTACTGTTTTGTCATGTCCCATATCGTCAACAAAGCCACTGAAGTGGCAACAAGAGCTTCCATCTCAACCCCGGTTTGTGCCTTCGTTTTAACTGTTGCCTCTACCTGTACGCTTGAGTTGTCGACCATTTTTACATCAACTTTTACGTCGGTTAAGGGAAGAGGATGGCACAGTGGAATCAGCGAACTTGTGTTCTTCGCTGCTAGCACTCCTGCGATTTTTGCCGCATAGAAAGGATCGCCCTTTTCGACTTTTCCTTTGTTAATCAATTCTATGGTTTCAGACTTCAGTTTGAGAGTGCCTCTTGCTGTTGCTTCCCGGTATACTTCTGGTTTCGCGGTCACGTCAACCATCGACATGCGAATAATCACCAATCCGTTTTACTCACTGACTTATTTCATGGATTATTGAGGTTTATTTGTTTGTTCTCCAGTTTTCTATGAGTTTCTTGATGATTTTTGCTCGAGAATCTACTTCGTTGAAGCGGAAAATGCGAATTCTCCCAAATCTTTTGTGTCGAACGAGCCCGGCGTTTTCGAGAGCTTGCAGATGCTGATTTGTTGTGGCATAATTGAGCCCAGCGCGTCGAGCAATTTCTGAAATGTTCAGTTCTTCAATTTCTACCAGGATTCTAAGGATTCTTACTCGTCCTTTCGAAGATAATACATCTTCAATTGACATGTGGATTACTCCGTCTTTTCTCTGTGGACAGAATTTTGGTCAACTCTTGCTCTAGATCTGAGGCTGGAACTCCCGGTAAACTGATATACGTAGTTTTCCCTCGCTGTCCAACGCTGGAAAGCTCTGTTCTGATTATGCCCAAGACTGAAAGTTTTTTCACGTATTTCCAAAGTTGAGTGTGACCACGCTTCTTCGCATCATACTCTTCGCAAACAACCGCGTAAGCGTCTTCAGCCGCTCCCAAAGACAGATAGGCAGCTTCGGAATGTTTGAAGTGTCTTGTGATACCTAGGAGAAACAATTTTTCATGAAGACCGAGAGAAAAGATGATGCTCTTTCGAACAACTGGATAAACATCTGCAGCCGCTTTTCGAACACACTCAGGCGAAACTTCTGACAATCCAGATGCATCAGCGTATTTACCAGCCCGCCACAGAAGCTCAATTCCGTATCGTGCGTCGCCGCCTTCTGAAGAAGCTAATTCGGCGATGAAGTGTAGAGTTGATGCGGATACTGTACCGTATTTAAAGGCGAGGTCCACCCGGTCTTTCAATATATCGTGAAGCTGAGATGCTGAGTATTCTTCTAGATGGATGATGTTGCGTTGAAGAGTGCTTCTTGTGCTGTGGTCGAGTCCGTCCAAGTATTTGGGTTCGCGGAGGATACAGATGAGGGAGAATCTTTGTGGAGCTTTAAGGCGGTCTTCTTGAATGCGGGTGAGTTTGTAAAGGGGATCTGACCCTCCGATTTGGATGAGTGCTTCTAACTCGTCCAATACTAGGATAAGGTAAGCGTTCTGTTCATCAAGAATCTGCATAAGCGTTTGCAAGAGTTCTTCTGCCGAATAGCCACGTTTGGGGAAGTGCGGATGAAAATTTAAGATGGCTCGTTGAAGAATCATGAAGAGGCTTCCCTTGCATTCGCGACAGTTGACGTGAACGCAGTTGAGGTTTATTCCCCTCTTTTTTGCCTCTCGTATCATTTCCAGTCCGAAGTGCTGGGAAAGAACTGTTTTTCCTGTTCCAACATTTCCGGTGATTAGCACACGTTGGGTCATTTTTCCGGGGTTTTCGATGGCGAAGCGGAAGAATTGGTCTAAGAGGTTAAGTTGGAATTTTCTGTGGGGAAGGCGAGGTGGTACGTAGTTGATGTCTAGCTTGCTTTCATCCTTGAACACGCTGGAATGGTAATACATAGTTCAGCCCGTTATCTTGAATGAAGCTTCATTATGAATAGACTAATTTATGGTTTTTGTGTGTTCAAAGATTCCTTGTCTCAATCCTTTGGAGTTTTGCTAGAATCTCTATGACAAGTGTTAATCCATGTGAGGAAAATA
>JAOUJL010000188.1 GCA_029883255.1 Candidatus Bathyarchaeota archaeon
GTTGTGGTTACCCTCTGCTCTATGTGCTACAATGTTTTGAAAAGAGTAAATCTAATTTTGAGAGAGCAAGAGGATACGTTGAAAAATGTTAACGATTTCATAGACGACCAGCCCGACTACGTTCCAAAACTGGAAATAGTACACTTCTTAAATCTCCTCAAAAACGTAGGTTTCGACAAGGTTAAAGAAAGAACCGTTATACCTTTGAGAGGATTGAAAGTGGCACCTTACTACGGTTGCGCGCTTCTTAGACCAGATAGACCGGAAGGTGTTCCCATAGACGACCCAGAGAACCCCACAGTCATTGAGGATCTTATAAGAAGTATAGGAGCAGAACCAGTTGAATTTCCTTTTAGGACGGAATGCTGTGGGAACTACCACATCGTATTTGAACCCAGCATTGTGGAGATGCGAACCAAGAAAATCATTGGTTCGGCAAGGTTAGGAAAGGCAGATGTTATTCTTTCTCCATGCCCTCTCTGCACCTATAACCTCCAGCATGGAAATGAAACCTTTGATAGGAGCGAGCAGGTTCCGGTAGTCTTCTTTACTCAGCTGTTAGCCCTATCCTTAGGCGTCAAGTCTCACCTTTCTACCGAAATTGAAAATCAAATCTTGAAGAAAATAGGAGGAGAAAAGTTTGTCTGAAGAGAAGAAACCAATGGCCACCATTTACATAATGGGTAAGGCCTACAAAGTTCCGAACACTCTGACTATCATGAAGGCCATAGAATACGCGGGATACCGTTTCATTCGAAGCTGCGGTTGCCGAGGAGGCTTTTGCGGGTCATGTACCACTTTTTACAGAGTAAAAAACGACTATAAGCTCTACGTTGACTTGGCCTGCCAGAAAAGGGTAGAAGACGAAATGTACATAGTTCAACTTCCCTTCATACCAGCTGAGAAGCCAAAATGGGACATAGAGAAAATGAAACCTACGACGGACGAGGTGATAAGAATATTCCCAGAAATCACAAGATGCCTTTCATGTAACGTTTGCACTGAGGCTTGCCCGCAGGACATAGAGGTAATGCGCGCCATTCAGGCACTTCGCAGAGGCGACTTGGAAGACACGGTCAATCTGACGTTCGACTGCATTTCGTGTGGCGCCTGCTCAATGCGATGTCCAGCTGAAATTACTCATTATCAGGTATTTCAGCTTGCCAGGAGACTCTATGGAAAATATGAGACAATTCCAGCTAAACATCTCATAGAAAGGGTGAAGGAGATAGAAGAAGGGAACTTTGACGATGAAATGTCCAAACTTGTGGATATGAATGTAGAGAAATTAAGACGATTATACGAAAAGAGGGAGATCGAAAAATGAAGAAGACGGGAATAATTGAAGGATACCTTGGATACATGCGTGAATCCATAGAAGTCGTTGAGAAAACTAGAGAGAAGAGGTTGAAAGAGACTTTTCCACTGATGAGCCTTGAAGAAAGAGAGGAGATCCTGAAGAAGTTTCATCCAGATTACAAGGCGGAAGCGAAAAGACCTGTAAAAGTTGGACCGAACAAAGGAGATTTGATGCCTCATGAGGTTGCAGATTTGCTTGAGGCCTATCCACTGGCAAAGCCAAAAGATATAGACTTATCAAAAGTGGATTTTGATGTTGACATTCTCATCATTGGTGGCGGCGGAGCGGGGATGACCGCGGCTTTGTGGGCGAATTACACTGGAGTAGACGCGGAGAACATACTCATTGTGCAGAAGCTGAGGCTTGGAGATTCCAATTCTATAATGTCTCAAGGAGGCATACAAGCCGCAGATAAACCCGATGACGGTCCAGGACTTCATTACCTTGACGTTATGGGTGGTGGACACTTCACGAATGACAGGAAACTTGCAAGAAGGCTCGTATCAGACGCTCCAATGCTAATAAAATGGCATGAAGATCTCGGAGTAATTTATGACAAAGAATCAGATGGTACAATGGTTACAATACACGGAGGCGGAACGTGTAGAAAAAGAATGCATTCCGCAAGAGATTACACTGGTCTGGAAATAGTAAGAAGTCTTAAAGATGAAGTTTTGAACAAAAACATATCGATTTTAGAGTTCACTTCTGCCGTAGAACTGCTCACAGACGAACAGAAGCAAGTTGGTGGAGCCGTCTTATACAACATGGAAACGCAAGAATACTATGTGGCAAAAGCGAAATCAACAATATTGACTACTGGTGGATTCGGCAGACTTCACATACAAGGATTTCCAACTACAAATCATTATGGAGCAACAGCCGACGGGATCATTCTAGCTTACCGAGTAGGCGCAAAATTGAGAGATCTAGACGCTGTGCAATATCACCCCACAGGGGCAGCATATCCTGAACAGATAGTGGGATTGCTGGTTACAGAAAAGGTGAGAGGATTAGGAGCGCAGCCGGTAAACAAGAATGGCGATCAATTCGTCTATCCACGGGAGCCAAGGGATGTAGAAGCATCGGCATTAATCAGAGAGTGCTATGAGAGGAACAACGGAATAGAGACTCCTACAGGAATGAAAGGAGTTTGGTTGGATTCACCAATGATAGAGATACTTCAAGGCGAAGGAACAATAGCAAAGAAGCTTCCGGCCATGCTTAGACAGTATAAGCGGTTTGACATTGACATGACCCAAGACCCGATTCTAGTATTTCCGACATTGCACTTCCAAAACGGTGGCGTAATAGTAAAAGAAAACGCTCAGACAACCGTTCAAGGATTATTCGCAGCAGGCGAAGTAACAGGTGGAACTCATGGAAAAAACAGATTAATGGGAAATTCAATACTTGACTACAGTGTGTTTGGAAGGATAGCAGGAATAACCGCGGCAAAACACGCTAGAAAAGCTAAAATCGGCAAACTAACACTAGATCACGTAACAAAATACAAAAAGATGCTCAAAGAAGCAGGCATAGAAACCGATAGAAAAGCACCAATTCTGCTACCAGAGTATAGAGGAGAAAAAGTTCTCTCGCACACATTAGAAATATTTTAGAAACATTCAGCAATGGAAAGAAGTTAACCTGAATTCGTTGCACTGATCTTTTTTCCGTAAATGCCAAGATAAAATCTCAAGTCTTTCATCCAAGCTCCATCTTTCATTTTTGAGGATCATATGAGCAAATGCCATGAAACATCTTTACTTGCGAAAACAAATTATTAATCGAAAAGCCGATAAAGAGACGTGCGATGGTGAAAACATGATTGTAGGAATAATGGCTGACACGCATGACCGTCTGCCCTTTGTTGACAAGGCTGTGAAACGGCTAAACGAAGAAAAGGTTGAATTGGTCTTGCACGCAGGAGACTACATCGCAGGCTTTGTGATTCCACGCTTCAAATCATTAAAGGCGGGTCTAATCGGAATTTTTGGCAACAATGACGGCGATCACGAATTGCTGAGAAAGAAGTTTAAAGAAGCTGGCTTCGATCTGCGTGGAGCTTTCGCCGAGGTCAAAGTGGATGGCTTGAAGATTGCAATGTTGCATGGCGAAGAAGAAGTGTTGCTTCATTCACTTATTAATGCAGAGAGCTACGATGTGATTGTGCACGGGCATACACATGAGGTAGAAACCTACAGAAAGG
>JAOUJL010000189.1 GCA_029883255.1 Candidatus Bathyarchaeota archaeon
CCTCCAGAACCACCAATAAGGGACCCCGAAGAAAAACTGCTCTTCCCTTTCTCTATCTCCCTTTTCTTGTACGAGAAGGCCAAAACCATCGTACAAACCGTCGCTCCGACCCCAGCTAACAAAACAACCAGAAACACCATAGGAAACGCAAACGCAGGCTGCGGAGGCCCCGGCACCCCAACCATAACAATGCCATCAACAAGCAAATTATCATCCACATCAATTTCCCCAGGCACCACGCTTGCATTCGCACTCACCACATAATCAGCCGCCACCAAACCCGACGTATTCCAGACAAAAGTAAACTCTCTCTCCTCGCTTGGAGCCATGTCCATAATCTGCAACTCTCCAACCAAAATTTCACTGCAGTAAACACCCAAATCAAAACTTTCCATTTCAAACCCCTCATTCACTGCTCGTACGGTCACAACAACTAAGTCCCCAACACCCACTACTGTCGCTGAAGGAACGACACTTACGACCGCCACATCACACCACGTAATCAAAAACACCGTGTCCATTTCTGGACAGTAAGCCACACCCCCATCAGCAAATGGTGCAGTATAAGCCACCGCCTTCACGGCCGCCTCACCAAGCTCAGCCCATGCGGGAATCGTCAATTCACAATGGAAGTAGAAGTATGTATCACCCGGTTCAAGCTCAAAATCGTTAAATGCAATGTCACTAATTGGAACGTTCAAACTGTCATAAGTAGCAATGGTTAGCGTCGCTCTTCTAGGCAACATGGCAATGTTTCTTAAACCCAACTCAACGCCTACACAAGTCTCCCTTGAAAACCTAGTTTGAGGCTGAAGATCCATGTCGGCAGTCACCAAGGAAACAATATCCACAATCCAACCAACCCGAAAAGTCAATGTGTCTTGGACACTTTCCTCAGCAATTTCTACTACGGCATAAACAGTCCACACTCCAAACGTAACAGTCTCAGCATCTTCACCAGGCCACGGTAACCTGAAACTTACACTGGCTATACCGCTAGCGTTTGTCGTACCTGTCCTAGATGAAGTAACATTAAGAACTGGGTTAACGGGTCCATAAATTTCAAAGGCAACAAGCCTGTTCTCCACCGGATCCTCATTATACATCGCCTCAGCGTAAAGGAATACTTTATCTTGAGGTGCGAAAGCGTCACTAGGCTGGTTTAGGCCCCTCCCATTATGTGGCTCCTTCTGAGTGTAAAGGTCGATTACTCTAGGTGAGTTCGAAGCATATGCAACCCAAAGATGTAGCAACGGCAATTGATGCGCTACAATAAGCAGACACAAAAAGAGAATCAGGAAGAAGCTCATTCTGGATTTTTTTTCGTTCAAGTCTCATCACTTATGGTTTGACTTGTGAATGTGCTGTATGCTCGTTCACAGTGTTTTACTCCCATAATTTTTTCTGAATTCATGGCCTTTAATGTCATATGGAGTTTTTTTCTATTACTTTCTTTAGAAAGAAAACTCTATAATTAATGCATATTCCTATGTATGCTATATTATGCCGTGAGTTATATCCTGTCGAGAAGCCAAGAATTTGATCAAGCGCAGATGGGCTGTGGAGCTTACGCGGTATTATACTGCAGAGCGCCCAGCCTAGATTTTAGATTAGATGCAGTATATTTCACATTTTAGAATATGGTTTCTTTGGGAGCACCCCTTTTTAAGTTTAACATTCCAAGATTGTTATAGACAAGTCTTATAGAATAAGCTTAGGGAGGATTTGTGTTGAAAGAGGTCTTAGAAAGTAATACACGCAAACGCAGAGATCGTTTGTATATAATAGCTGATATATTAAGTATCGCAAGGAATGGAAGTCTCAAAACCCAGATTATGTACAAAGCGAATCTAAGCTTTGCTCAACTTAATGAATACTTATCTTTTCTTCTTGAAACAAAGCTCATTGCATCTATTACACAAAATGAAAAAACATCTTATAAAGTGACTTCTAAAGGAATGAGATATCTTCGAAACTATGCAAAGATTAGAGATTTGTTAAAGTCAGATAACGAGCGTAGAAATGAGAACAATTCGCCAGTTTACGCTATAGAGGGAAACTGTTACAAAATACAAGAATGAGAACATGTCTCATATTCTAGGCCATTCTAGTAGTTTGTGTGCGTTTGTGAATTCTTTTAAGTACTTCCCTGCGTAAACCTCTCTCCAACGTGCGGAAATACAAAAAGATCTGTCTTAACGTTATCTCTCATCTGGTAACCTCTTCCTCATTCAGCTAAAAGTCCTTAACTCATCGCAAGGAGAGGCGAAAAAGCATCATGAAAATGAACGGTTCATATTTTGCGAAATTTTCTTTCTTCATCTGAAAGCGTGGGTCCTCTTTTTTTGGGTTCATCGTTTGTTGGTTCCCACAGGCTCCCAAGCATGGTGTAGTACTTCATCAAAGAGAAAGGAGAAAGCGGTTTAAAACGTGAAATACCAAACCATGCGTTCCTTGCTGCCTGGGAATCTTTCAACCTCCCCCAACATACGTGTGTCTTACATCGTAAGACAAAATATATAATATTCACTGTCCTATAAAAAGCTTTTTAGTTAACCTTCGTTGAGCAGCATGTTATTGTGGAAAAGTAACTGCCTGTTACGGTGTGGTTGATTCTTGGAAGTTGATTCTGGTTTTACCCTATTGCTAGGGCGCCTTCGAAGATTTTGTCTTCAGGGACGTTTAGTTCTCTTGACAACCATATTTTCAGTACGCTTGAGTCTTGTGGGAATTCTCCGGTGTAGGTGAGGATTTTGCCTTCTTTCAGTGCGTCTGCTTGGAAGACTTTTTCTTCTTGCTTATACAGGAACGATATGGTTTCTGCGTCAGCTGCGAATGCTTTAAAGTCTTCCCATTGTTTGCATCTGACGGTTACTGGCGGTCCGTGGGGGGCGTAGCTTGGTGTTTTCTGTGACGGGGAGATATAGTTGATTAGGTTGCTGATTTCGGTTTGCATGCTTGAGAGGCGGTCTTCTACTCTTTCGATTTTCGTGGTTATTTCCCCTGTCTGGCCGAATTTTTCTGTTGTTTTAGACAGCTCGGTGACTAATCGGTCCAGGTCTTTTTCGTGTTCTTTGAGAACGTTTATGATGAAATCTAACGCTTCGAGGGCTTCGTCCTTTGTTTGCCTCTTCGCCATGTCTCTTTCCTCAATTGTTTAGCGAGTGTGCGGGCGTCATGCAACTTAATATCTAGGGATTGACGTAGATAAACATAGCGAATCATGAAACAGTATCATTATATAGGCACGTTTATATTAATTCGAAATTCGAAGTAGTAACCTACCGATTTATCTAGATGATGTTTTGTTTGTTATGTCATTTGCGCTCTTGAATAAATCTTTAAGAAGACCCGGTAAACCCGTGTCTGTGGCGCTGCCTTCTCTCCATACCTAGACCTCTTACACACGCACACACACTTTTGCCACAATTTACACCATGGACGCAAAAATGAATGCTAAATCCATATTTCGAATTCATAAGACAGTTAAATCCAAAACAGCCTAACACCCAACAGAACCAAAACGGAGAAGTAATGAATGAAAAGAACATATACTTCCTCACAACG
>JAOUJL010000190.1 GCA_029883255.1 Candidatus Bathyarchaeota archaeon
ATCATCTAGGAAAGCATGTGCACGACCCACATTATTTCTACCCCTTGAAAAACCTACGAAAGAAGTCTTTTCCTCCGGCCTCTTGTGCGAATTAACCATTGTTTTTTATGAAGGTCAGAAAAAGAGATATATAATCTAATCCAATCCGATAAAAAACACCTATTCTTTTTTATGAAAGTGCATGCGGGCGGGGTTAATACATAGGAATGCCAGTTGGTTTGTGAACTTAGGTTCATATTTTGGGCAGGTCTACACTTAAACAATCATAGGAATAGAGACTTTGACTTTAGGTTCTTAAATATTCTGTTCAATGAAAATCTTGTTTGCAGATGTCTTGGCTTTTGTTTTATTTCGTAGGGTTTTGGATAGCCGATTGGAATTAGGGTTGCCACCTCATAGTCGTCTGGAACACCCCAGATTTTCTTGTATGACTCATTTCTAGCTTTTGGCCATCGAACACACCGTTGGTGCACACTTCTTGCGCTAGTCTATCTCTCTCTAGCCTCTTAGTTTACTCTAGTCTCTCCCTTCTTTACGCGCGCTCATCGAAAAGGTTTTAGGGTTCAAATGTTTTCAGAATCGCTATACCACAGGGTGGTGTGTCCACTTTAACGAAACTTCTTCCTCTGATTTCGTCGATGACCAAAGGTTGTGCGTCCCTATCTAACAGGTTTTTCATCTTTTTTTCTGGCGGCGAAATATTCCTGTCAACCGTAATATAGCAGCTCTGTTTGTTTTTTATGTCTGTATTGAGTACGACAAGAATTTCTTCGTCATCCAAGATTCGGGAGTAGGCCAAGGAGCATGGGTGACGGGAGGAATAAGTGAAATTGACGCCGTCTTCTGATATCTCACGACAATACTGGCGCCCGTATCTGAGGGCTGGCTCATTTTTTCGAATATCTGCAACTTTCCTTATGAACTTGTAGATCTCGTGATTCTGATTGAAGCAGTCAACTCCAACGGACTTAAAGGCTCCCCATCTACCTCCAAACATACACTCACGTACGAAAGCGTCGCTAAAGCCATCTTTGTGTTTTGTGTACTCGTCTCTGTAGTCACCGCCATTAAGGCCCTGTTCGGTTCCATAGTAGATGCAAGGGATGCCGAGACTTGTGAGGAGAACTCCAATCCCCTGTTTAACCTGGTCTATGTAAGGATTGTTATGGAGGAAGCGCCGGGTCTGGTCGTGGTTGTCGAGAAAGGTTACGTGGTATCTGCTCGCCAAACCATGACTACTTAGGGTGCCACGTAACTTTTCATGTCGTTTTCTCAACGCATCGGGAGATTTGAAGCCTTTGATTATGTCAGGAAGAACACGGAAGAGCGGGAAATCAAGCACAGAGTCCAGCCCCAAGAAAAACTCACCTGAAGGAGACGGAGTATTTGGCCCTATGTAACGTTCCATCAAATCATCCTCACCAACTACCTCACCAAATATGAAGAAATTTTTCTTCCCGATGGAGAGCACGTATTCTCTGATTGCAGAACAGAAAATTGCAAAGAAGCGGGTTTCAATATGCTTCGCTGCGTCAACGCGAAAACCATCCACATCGGTTTTAGTGATTAGCCACTTATACACGCCAATAAGGGCGCTGAGAACTGCTGGGTCAGGGGTATCAAGCTCCTTTAGGACGAAAAAGTCTCCGTCAAGGTATTGCTTACGGTCGCCCCAGTCTTTAATTTCACCTTGTCGTTTATACCAATCTTCATTCTGGAACTCCTCTGGCCAAACGGCATCATCAGGCCACTGAACTGGTTCATCCGGCTTTTTCTTTCTCCAGCTTCCGAACTCATAAGGCCAATCTCTGTATGGGGGACGAGCTTGCTCGTATCCTTTGTAATACCAGTTGTCGCCCGTGTGATTTACAACTATATCGAGAATCATATACATGCCTCTTTTGTGCGCGGCTTGAATGAGGTTTCTCAGGTCCTCAAGCGTGCCGAACCGTGGATCTACTTCAAGAAAGTTTTGGATAGCATATCCATGATAGGAGTCATACTCTGTTCTGTTCTTCAGAACGGGGCTGAGCCAGATAGCGGTGGCGCCGAGGTCCTGGATATACCCCAACTTTTCCATAACTCCCCTTAGGTTGCCACCCTGCCACTTCTTCCTCTCCCTGAGATCTCTTTGCTCCTCATGAGGCTCCTCCTTGAAAGGCTTACCCTTTACATCCGGGTTATTGAAACGATCTACGAGAAGAAAATATATCACCTGATCCCGCCAGTCTTCGGGTGAAGGGAAAACCTTACCTGAGGGAGTGAAGTCAACATCGCTTAGTTTTCGAGGCTTATAATTGATCTGAACATCTGTATTCGTTTTTAGCAAATTTTGCCTATGCAAGTTTATCTTCCCAAAGCAACTTTTGGTTTAACCCAAAAAAGCTTTTTGGAAACAAATTTCTAAAACGAAATATCTCGTATACCAGAAATTAAACAGAAAAGACCAGATGAGTGCGAAGTTCTCACACGCGCGCGCAATACATTACGGTTGCATGTCGAGTGAAGACCAAAAAATAATCACATCTTGGCCTGCTACACCTACCCTAAGAATCCTAATTTCAAATTCACAATTCTTATGTGCATACATTATCCGCTTAATATTTGCGTACCTAGAAACAGGGTGGATTACGTTGTCAGAAAAGAAAGAACTGATCTGTCCCTTGTGCCAAGGCACAGAGTTTGAGAAACAAGAAGGAAAGATGGACAGTAAATGGGGCTTCACTGCCCATAAGATCACCTTGATGGTCTGCAAGAACTGTCGTTTCATTTTGAGTTTCTCAAAGGGACGAACGATCTTTGATTTCGATTAAGGTCAGAAAAGGATACATTTCGGATCATGGTCGTTGCAGGGTCAAAAATAAACCCTGCGCGCGCAGTTAAGAGGATATCTGTTGCTGTTGCATCACAGTCACATACATTTAAAAGTTGCGCGCGCACAGTACCTTTCATGAACTACAAAAAAAGGCAGAAAATAATTGCTAGTTCACCTATTTCTTTCACGTATTTGAAACGTTTCAATACAGTTGCGGGTGTTTTACATTTAATACAAGGGATAGCAATGTTACTTCTGGGGCTTCTCCTAGAGTTCACCAGAAACGTATACACGTTCTATCTTGATATAGATATAATTAGTATAAGCCCACCCGTATTTGAAGTGATACCAAATCCCCAAATCTTGTTCACTGTCGAATATTTAGGAGCAATTCTCGCTTCCTTCCTTCTGATTTCTGCTATAGCACATTTTTCGATTGCATACCCAGTAAATAGAAGTTACAACGAAAATTTGAGAAAAGGGATGAATCCTTACCGTTGGTACGAATACGCCCTCTCAAGTTCCATCATGATAGTGTTGATTGCATTATTTGTAGGTGTCTGGGATTTTTGGTCGTTAGTGATGATTTTTGTTCTAAATGCAATGATGATAATGTTTGGATATTTAATGGAATTAATCAATCAGAAAACAGAAAAAACAAATTGGTCGGCATTCATCTTAGGGTCAATCTCAGGAGGAATCCCCTGGGTTGTGATTTTCGCTTATTTCA
>JAOUJL010000191.1 GCA_029883255.1 Candidatus Bathyarchaeota archaeon
ACTATGACTAGTTCCTGTAAAGTGGCTTGCACAAAAGCCATCGCTCGCGCTTCCTTTAGAGGGCGACCCCACACGTAGTAGGCCACGAAGAACAAAACTCCGGTTCCGATGAACTGTGTTACAAAAGTGGCTAAAATTGAGGCTATTCTTCCATACAGTATGCCTTCATTTGGATCGCGTGGAGACCGTTTCATTATATCATCTTGTGGCGGGTCCATAGTCAAGGCTAAGGCAGGACCTCCGTCTGTGATCAGGTTTATCCACAGAATCATGCCAGCGCCAAGAGGCAGTTCTAAACCCAACAGAGCGAAGGTACCTAGGACAAGTAGCTCATCAAAGTTGGAACGCAACAGAAAGAACGAGAATTTTCGTATGTTGTCGTATATTGCTCGGCCTCCTTCAACAGCTGTGACTATTGTGGCGAAGTTGTCGTCTGCCAGCACCATGTCTGCGGCTTCTCTTGTTACGTCTGTGCCAGTGATGCCCATGGCTACGCCAATATCCGCCTGCTTGAGGGCTGGTGCATCGTTCACTCCGTCTCCGGTCATTGCAACAATCTGCCCTTTCTTTTTCAGCGCCTTAACTATTCGAAGCTTATGTTCTGGAGAAACCCTGGCATAGACTGCCACTTCTTCGACTATTTTATCAAATTCTTCGTCGCTCACGTTGTCTAGTTCGGCACCAGTCAGAACTGCATCGCTTTTCAGCATGCCTATCTCTTTGGCTATAGCCACTGCCGTAAGTTTGTGATCTCCAGTAATCATGACGGTCTTTATGCCCGCTTGCTGGCATAGACTGTTGGCTTCCTTTGCTTCCTCTCTTGGCGGGTCAATCATTCCTGTCAAGCCTAGAAAGACTAAGCCTTTCTCTAAGTTTTCTTCATCAAATTTTTCTGAGGTAGTGTTTGCCAACTCTTTGTAGGCTATGCCTATTACACGTAAAGCATTCCTTGCCATTTCCTCATTTGTTCCTAAGATGCGCTTTCTTCCGTTTTCAGTCAGTTTAGTTTTCTCGCCACCTTTAAGGATATGACCACAGCGCCCTAAGATGATTTCAGGGGCTCCTTTAACGTAGGCAAATAGCTTTCCTTCAGGTGACTTGTGGACGGCTGTCATACGCTTTCTCTCGGAGGTAAAGGGCACCTCTTGCACACGAGGATGCATACTCTCCAAGTTTTCTTTCGTCACTCCCGCCTTGGCTGCGGCTACAATCAATGCTCCTTCTGTAGTGTCTCCGATCACGCTTTTTCCATCATAGTGGGCATTGGAGCACAAAGTGCCAGCCCTCAACAGCAAAGCGAGGTGAGCATCCTCATTCGGATCTATGCGAACGCCGTCTAAGAGAAAATCGCCTTTAGATTCATATCCGACACCTGTTACATCGATAATCTTGTCGTTGGTGTAGATTTTGCGTACAGTCATTTCGCCCTTTGTTAGCGTGCCAGTTTTGTCGGAACAGATGACGGTTGTAGCCCCTAGAGTTTCCGCTGAAGCAAGTCTCCTGATGATGGCGTTGCGTTTTGCAAGTTCACGAGCGCCGAGAGCAAGGGATATGGTTACTACGGCTGGTAAGCCTTCTGGAACGGCTGAAACAGCAAGTGCAATCGCTATTTCAAATGCCTTTATAATGTCTCCTAGGGCTTCACCTACTAAACCTACTCCAATAACAAATATTTCATACAATTCCAGAGCGAATACGATAGCACATATAACTACAATTACTATTCCCAATTTTTTGGCAAAACCTGCTAGCTTCTGCTTGAGAGGAGTATCCATCTCCTCCACAGCTTGAACCATCTCAGCAACTTTTCCAAACTCCGTACCCATACCTGTAGAGGTTATTACAGTTCTTCCTCTACCATAGGTCACATGAGTGGCCATAAAAACAGAATTTTTTCTATCAGCCACAGACGTTTTCTCGTCAAGAACCCCAGTTATTTTTCCCACAGGCGTTGATTCACCCGTCAGAACCGCCTCATCAGTCTTCAAATCCACTACTTCAACGAGTCGGCCATCAGCTGGGATGCGGTCTCCAGTCTCCAAAAGGATAATGTCGCCGGGCACAACTTCTCTGGCTGGTATGAGCATCTCTTTTCCATTCCTCAAGACTCGCGCCTTGGGAGCCGTCAACTTTTTCATGGCTTCCATTGCCTTTTCCGACCGATATTCTTGAACAAAACCAACTACGGCGTTGAGAACCACAATGGCACCTATGGTTGAGGCGTCTATGATTTCTCCAATCAGAACGGAGATGCCGATCGCGATTAGAAGCATGATTACGAAAATGTCCTTAAACTGGCCGAGAAATATTTGAAAAGGGGTTACTCTCTTCCTCTCCACCAGCTCGTTGGGTCCGAATTCTTCCAGTCGGCGTTTAGCCTCTTCCTCACTCAAGCCTTTATCGCTGACTTTCAAGCTTTTCATGAATTCTTCAGTTTCCATAGCATGCCATTCGGGGTTCATGTCAATCGCCTGCTTTTTTCAACCGTACAATTTCGCATTTAGGCATTCTAAGATGCTCTTGATTCTAAAAAGCGTTTCTTTCATTTAATGGTTTGTTTTCTTCATTACGCGCGCGCCAAAAGGTTGCAGTAAGGGGTTCCAGAGTTTGAGTTGCTAAAGTGTAAAATAACTTTATTAATTAGATATCGTTAACAATTCGGGCGAAAAACTCAAAAATGCTGATGTTATCGATAAGTCTACACATCGGATGTGATTAGAAGTGGAATTGTGGACGATTGCGCCGCTCGCGGCTTTAGCTTCAATAGCAGTTGCAGCCTACATCTTTTCTTACGTGAACAAACAAGACAGCGGAACCGCGAAGATGCGTGAAATTGCCGAAGCAATACAAGAAGGGGCCAACGCCTTTCTGAAACGAGAATATTTATACCTCGCAGTCTTCGTTGCAGTCGTAGCCACAGCCTTAGCGATCTTTCTTCCCAACGGTCCTGTTATGGGAGTAGCTTACGTTTTTGGTTCAATCTGTTCTGGCTTGGCTGGCTACTTTGGAATGACAGTTGCTCTCAAAGCAAACGTCAGATCCGCCCATGCATCAAAGGAGGGCTTAAACAAGGCGTTTCCAATAGCGTTTCGCGGCGGAGCCGTCATGGGCTTATCCGTGGTTGGAATGGCCCTGCTTGGAATAAGCGTTATCTACTACCTCACACGTGATCCGGGAATCATTCTCGGATTCAGCTTCGGCGCAAGCGCTATGGCTCTATTTGCAAAGGCGGGCGGAGGTATATATACAAAAACCGCTGACGTTAGCGCTGACCTTGTTGGCAAAGTGGAAATAGGTATCCCTGAAGACGATCCTAGAAATCCAGCGGTAATCGCTGATAATGTCGGGGACAATGTTGGTGATGTGGCAGGCATGGGTGCCGACCTATTCGACTCGTACGTTGCAAGTATTGTGGCAGTAATGATTCTGGGACAAGGGCTGATTGAAACAACTCTTCCGCTCATATTTGCGGGATTGGGAATTATAGCGTCTATTCTTGGAGTGGGGTTGGTGAGAGTCGGGAAAAAAGGGAATCCTG
>JAOUJL010000021.1 GCA_029883255.1 Candidatus Bathyarchaeota archaeon
CCCAATTTCAAAGGAAGGCTGGATTCGTCAGTTAAATGCAATACGAGGATTTAACACGCAAGGGAGATTGCACAAGATTAGGGTGCCTACTCTTATATTGCATGGCAGAAGGGACGTTGAAATACCCCCAGAGAACGGTTCAATCTTGGCTAAAGCCATACCCAACTCCAAGCTTGTCTACCTTGAAAAATCAGCCCACCGCCTTGCAGAAGAAATGAGAGAAGTAATCAACGTTCTGTCAGAGTTTCTTGACTAGCTCGCGGGTGACTTGTGGTAGTTTATCGGCAAGGTCAAGCAGAACTTTATGGTGTTTTCCACCATATATTCCTGAGCCAAAGCCTATTAGACTATACTCTTGAAGCTCTTCAGGGTCTATCTGCTGTGGCGTTTTTATTTGTGCATCAAGAACTCTTGCGAAGACGCTGGCGATTTTCTCAGTATTATTGTGATGCTCCCAAAAGATTCTCTCCAGTCTTCCCTCCTTTTTCTAAAAAGAATCAATGGAGTGAAAAGACTTGACAAAGAAACATGTAGAATATTTGAGAAAACACAATAAATTCATGAAAGAATGCAAGGATCAAGAGGAACTACGAATTCATATGCTTCAACATAAAAGATACATGCGGAAATATCAGGAATGGCAAAGAAAACAGAAACAACGAAGACAGAAACAAACTAAAGAACCAAAGAAATATTACGGAGATTTCAGTGAAGGCGAATTTAAGACAATAGCATATTTCTTGCAACTATGCTTTCTAGGTTTCTTTTGTTACTTGTTTGTCGCAGATCTCTCTGTCTCTTTAGATTTAACTCTAGGTATGGCAATCTTGGCTTCCTGCTGCAACACTACAAGCAGCAACAATTGCTGGAATAGATGGTATATCTAACATTTTATCATCTAAAAGAGAAGATTAGCTGAAGTGAATATTAAAAGCTAACATATTTTCATTTCAAGCAACACTAGAAGATTCTTCCATACGACATCATAAGTTAGGAGAGCCGATATATTACTTGGAGGAAAGAGGATATCCCTACTAGGAATAAGGACTTCGGGAGATATCTCCATTTGTTGGGGGTTCAAATCCCGCGGTCCAATGAGAAAATCCGGTGGATGCTGTTGGCAAACTCGTGCGTGGAATCTCAAGTTTAGTAGTTGTTGTTTTTTTCCTACTAGCAGAAGTAACAACTACTGCAGTCTTCTAGCTTCTATCTTATGGTGACTACGCTTTTAGACCGCATGTGTGTGAATTGACACAATTACCTTGCTTGGCAAACTTGCGAAATTCGTGTGTGTGGCTCCACATTTTGGATCTTCTTTTCAGCCGAGAATCTTCTTTTTGATAGCGTCGCGTTTTTCAGTTGGTAGAACACCGAATTTTTTGATTCTTTCGGTAAATCTTGTGAACAAGTCTGCGGCTTTCTTGTAGACTGGCAGTGGCACATAGCTGTAGCGGACTCGCATGCTTTTGATTTCAAACTCTGCTAGTGAACGCCCGATTTCAATCATTCGTTTCTTTGTGAACTCTTCGTGTATGTGTTCCTGTCCCTCGATCACTAGGATGCCGTCAGCTCCATAGGCAAAGGCGTGAAGCAGGTGTTTTAGGCCCAGGATGGCTGTTGATGGAACAGGCACGATTCGGATGTTTTCTGGGTAGTTGACGCGGTCAAGTCCAAGAAAGTCCATGCCCGTGTATCCAACGTTCTTGTCAACAAACGCGACTATCCTAACCTCGTCGGGTTCCTTGTCACTGAGGACACCCCTCAGATGAGCGAGTATCTGCTTCGTTGTTGAATTCTTGAAGTCGATAGCTTCTCTTGGACAGACGGGTATGCAAGCACCGCAACCGGTGCACATGAAGGGGTTGATCTCGGCTTTGCCCTCTTGCATGGTTATCGCGTTTACTGGACATGTTTCGATGCAGATGCCGCATCCGTCGCATAACTCTGAAATCACGTAGGCTTTTTCGGGACTTGTGGTGATGTACTCGCTTTTGAGGAACAGAGAAGCCTTAGAAGCAGCCCCCAGCGCGTCGGAAACCGTGTCACGCACGTCCTTCGGACTCAGACCGCATCCACATGCAAAGACTCCTGTGACCAGCGAGTCAACAGGATCAAGCTTCGGATGCTTCTCTTGAATGAATCCGTCTTCACCTATGGCCACTTTCATCTTGTCTGCGAGCTCTTTGAGTCCAGAAGGTGGAACCATAGGCGTGGCCAATGCCACCAAATCGAATTCTTCTTCTGTTACGCTGTCCGCTAGAGTGTCTTCAGCCAAGACAACAAGTTTGCCGTTGTTGTTCTTCCAGACTTCAGCCACCTTTCCGCGCACAAAAACGACTCCAGCTTCTTGGTCCCGCCAGTAAAGCTCTTCGTAGCCCTTGCCAGTAGCTCTGATATCCGTGTAGTAGATGGAAACGTCTATTCCAAGCATTTTCTTGAGCAGAAAAGCCTGCTTCAAAGCGTACATGCAGCATATGCGGCTGCAGTAAATAATATGGTTTTTATCTCTTGAACCGGCACAGAGCACTATCGCCATTTTTCTAACGTCGCTGCCGTCAGCCCTTTTCACGAAGCCACTCGTGGGACCCGCGGCTGAAGTAAGCCTCTCCAAATCCATCATGGTTATGACATCTTTGTAAATGCCATATCCGTAATTCTCAAGCTTTCGAGCGTCGTAAAGCTCGTAGCCCGTAGCCATGATTATAGCGCCTACTTTCAAATCGATTGTTTTTCCCTTGTCTTCTAGGTTTATGGCTTTTGAGGGGCATAGTTTCTCGCATTTTCCGCATTTTGTACAAGCGTCAAAGTCTATGACATAAGCGGATGGCACTGCTTGTGGGAACTCTATGTAAGCCGCTTTTCTCTGAGATAAGCCTTCATTGAATCCGTCTGGCACAGTTACCGGACACACTTTTACGCATACACCACAGCTTCTGCATTTGTCAACATCCACGCCTCTTGGTTTCATGAAAACCTTAACGTCAAAGTTGCCTGGTCGTCCACTAACCTCTTGAACCTCAGCGTAAGTAAGTAGATGAACGTTTGGGTTTCTGCCAACCTCGGCCATTCTTGGCGTAAGTATGCATTGGGCACAATCAAGGGTTGGAAAAACCTTCGTCAGTTTTGCCATGTTTCCTCCGATGGTCGGTTTTCTATCCACAACATGAACGTTAAAGCCTAAATAACCAAGTTCAAGGGCTGCGGTTATTCCGGCAATACCCCCGCCTACGATCAGCATTTCCCTTGTGCCTTTTTCACTTATTGTTTCTAAAGGTTCAAGTTCAAGACTGCGCTCATAGCTTCCTCTGATTAAGGATATTGCTTTCTTTGTGGCTTCTTCAGACGGTTGTGGACCGTGAGCCCACGAGTCTTGTTCTCTGATGTTTACAAACTCAAGCATGTAAGGGTTTAAGCCTGCACGTTCTAGGACGCTTTGAAAAGTGGGAAGGTGCATTCTCGGCGTGCAGCTGGCAACTACGGCTCTGTCTAGATCCTTCTTCTTTATGGCGTCAATTATCATTTCCTGGGCTGGTTTCGAGCATAAATATTTGTTGTATTTAGCTACAACAACTCCTTCCCAGTTCTTGACGGCTTCAAGTACAGCATTTACATCAACAACATTGCCTATGTTTCCGCCGCACTCGCAGACGAAGATGCCGATTTTCGATGACTTTTTCTCCATTAACTGTAATCCCTCGGTTTCATTGATTGTTTTGATTCATACTGAGGAAAACGCTTAAAAAATGTTATGTTGCCATTTTAGGCAAATGTGATATTGAAAATGAACGCTCAAGAGCTCGTTCAGAAACATAAACTGCTTGAATGCATTCAATGTGGGATGTGTACGGGAAGCTGTCCTGTCTCCAGAAAAGCCAGCTTAAACGTTAGAAAGTACATGCGCGAGGTCGCTTTCAACGGCAAGCTGACCATACATCCACAGAACGAGTTGTGGAGCTGCACAACATGCGCGACGTGTGGAATCCGCTGTCCTAAGGAAATAAATCCATACGAGTTTCTAATCGATATCCGTAGCTTGGCAGTTGAAGGAGGCCAAATCGCACCTACGATCCGAGACGCTTTGGAAAGCATTTTCAAAAACGGCAATCCGTGGGAAAGAATAAGGAGCAAAAGGTCTGAATGGGCTCAAGACCTAAACGTCAAGCATGTCTCACAAGGAGCTGAAATCCTATACTTTGTCGGTTGCACACCCGCCTACGACCCACGAGTCCAAGAAGTGGCGAAAAGTCTCTTGAAATGTTTTGAAAAAGCTGAAGTAAACTTTGGAACTTTGGGTGACGAGGAAAACTGTTGTGGAGGCGAAGTCTATGGCATGGGTGAAAAAGGTTTGTTCGAGTTTCTAGTCGAGGAAAACATGAAAATCTTCAACAAGTATAGCATTAAACAGGTTGTTACAGCTTGTCCCCACTCCTACCACACTTTCAAAAACCGATATGAACAGACAACCTTCGAGGTTCAACATCACACGCAATTGCTCGCCAGCCTAATTGAAAGCGGAAAACTGTCATTCTCAAGGCAAGTAAACAAGAAAGTCATCTATCACGACCCATGCTATTTGGGCAAGCAAAACGGTGTTTACGATGAGCCCAGAAAGGTTATTGAAGCCATACCTGGCACAGAACTGTTGGAATTTGACCGCTCAAGAGCACGGAGTCTCTGCTGCGAAGGCGCCGGCGGAAGGATGTGGATCGACATTCCCGGTGAACGCCTAGCAGAGGTCCGCGTCAGGAATGCTGCTGAATCTGGAGCAGAAATATTAGCGGTTGCATGTCCCTTCTGCCTCTTGACATTCGAAGATGCCGTCAAGATAACTGGTTACGAAGGCAAGATTCAGGTGATGGACATAGCAGAATTAGTTTCGCTTGCTCTGTGAATCAGCATTAAGATCGTTGCCATTACTTGCTTTTGAAGTATGGGATTATCTCTTCACTGTACGCCTTCATCACTTGGCGGGGGTCGGGTCCCACATTCAGTAGCAGAAAGTGTTTAACACCGGCTTTTGTGAACTCGTCTATTTTGTTTATGCAATCTTCTACGGTTCCGGCTATAGAAAACTCGATTGCAGCTTCCGTTGGAATCAATTCGCCATAGGCTAGAAATTTCTCTACCCATTCAGAATTTAGAAGTGCTTTAAAGTATGATATTGATTGAAGTTCCTCGGGTAGTTCAATGTCGTAACCTGCTTCTCTCAACAGGTCTGGCGAGGGTATCACTTGAGACCTTATCTTTTCAATTTGCTTGTAAGCATCTTCAGCCTTTTCAGTAACAGACGTATACAGATACACTCCCGTATCTATATCGTCCAAGGATCTGCCTGCCTTTCCAGCTCCTTCTTTGACCAACTTAAGGCGTTCTTTATACAACCTTGGAGAAAGCGGGATTGAAAGCCAACCATCAGCCATCTCCCCTGTTAACCTAAGCGTGCGTGGACCGTTTGCCCCAAAGTATATGGGTACCCTGCCTTTAACGGGATTGATCTGCAAAAAGGCGTCTTTCAGTCTCCAGAAACGTCCTTCATAATTTAACACCTCGCCAGACCAGAGCTTACGCATAATTGTTACAGCCTCAACTAGTTTCGAAATAGGCTTTTTCCATTCTATTCCAAAGGGTTCAAGGTTCATCGCTTCCCCGGCCCCGAGTCCTAGTATTACACGGCCGCCTGAAATTTGATCTACGGTGGCAACTTTTTGAGCGAGAACTGCAGGGTGGTATCTGTGGGGATCGGTGACACAGGTTCCTAAAGCCGCCTTTTCTGTTACCGTTGCGGTCGCAGCCAGCGTAGACCAAGCCTCCGGCACGATTCCTGGAGGTATAAACAAAATGTGATCGGGAACCCATATCGAGTCGAAACCAGCTTCTTCGTTGACCTTGGCTATTCTAAATAATTTCTCCACGGGAGTAGCCGGAATGGGCAGGAAGCAGCCGAACCTAATGTTGCTCTCAGTCAACTCCATAGCTTTCACCAATGAAGCACTTTATCATGTTCCCCTTATTTTGATTTCGCCGAAATTTTGTGTTAAGATTCTTGAATAAGCCTTGTCCGCTTCTGGAGATACAGAGTAGTGGGGCACACTGAAAACACTTGATTTTCAAATCTGATTTTGTAAAAAACGTATGAGAAGACTTTTATGGAAATTGATGTTTTTAGTAGAGCAAAAAGGTGAGCGTTATGGAATACAAGTACTTGATTTACGAAAAAGCTGCGAGTTTCTTGACGCCAGAGGAAGAGAACATAGCCATAATAACATTGAATAGACCTGATGCCCTAAACGCCCTAAGTAGAGGTTTACTAGAAGAACTGGATAACGTACTCGAAGAGATAAGAAAAGATGGCAAGATCAGAAGCGTCGTTATCACGGGGGCGGGCAGAGCTTTCAGTTCAGGGTTCGACTTAAGCGAAGCTGGAGCGGGCGATGAAGCTGATATGAAAGCTGGCATGGAGTTGGGCCAAAAAGTTTTCGACAAGATAGAAACCTTCGATAAACCTGTAATAGCCGCAATAAACGGATACGCGCTAGGCGGAGGGCTCGAAATGGCAGCGGCATGTGACCTGAGAATTGCATCAGAAAAGGCTAGTCTTGGAAACACCGAAGTGAATTTAGGATTGATTCCCTCGTGGGGAGGATGCGTTCGAATTCCGAAACTCATCGGAAGAGCTAATGCTGCCCAGATACTTCTAATGGGAGAACGATTTGACGCTAAAGAAGCCGAGAGGCTTGGGCTTCTTAACAAGGTTGTTGCTCCCGACGAGTTGAAGTCAACGGCAATGTATCTTGCCGGACAATTGGCCACAAAAGCCCCCATAGCAATGCGGCTAGTCAAGAATATACTTTCAAAGGCCATGGAAATCAGCATGGAAGAAGGAAACAAGATGATGATCAAAGGCGGCATAACGTGCATGAAGTCTGAAGACATCATCGAAGGAATCTCTGCCTTCTTTGAAAAAAGAACACCTAAATTTAAAGGCAAATAAGCCAACACTCTCTTTTTCTTTTGTTTTTCTAGAAGCTACTGGATAATATATAGCAACTAGTTTTTATCTAACCTCATTTTTACTTTAGGCCATGAAGATACCAATTGGTATACGTGACTTGTGCGAGAATCCCACGGAAATATTGAACCGATATGAAGATTCTGGAGTCAAGGTGATCGGATTTACATGTAGCTATGTTCCTGAAGAGCTGATCATTTCAGCTGGACTCCAGCCTTACAGAATCACAAATATTGGGGCAAACACAAGTGCCCTGACACCAAGCTTTGTGTGTCCATTTGCTAGCGCCACGTTAGAAAACATAATCAAACATGAAGACTTCTTTAGCGGATTTATCGTAGCCCATACCTGTGATCCTATGTGGAGACTCTACGATATACTGAAGAAAAAAATCGGCAAGCCATTATTTCTCCTGAGAGTGCCGCATAACACAGACAACGAGTTGTCGCTTGATTTTTTCAGAATGGAGCTTATGAGATTTAAAAAATTTCTCGAGAAGAACTTTGAGACAAGGATTGATCATAGCGCACTATTTAGCTCCATCGAATTGTGCAATGAAAGCAGAGATCTGCTCAAAAGTATCTACGTGTTAAACAGCGGTGGCGAGTACAAGATCAATGCATTCGACCGCTTTCACCTCGTTCTTGCAAGCATGTGGATGCCAAAACCAGAAATCAATACGCAAATCAAAGCATTGAACTTCAATAATGGCGAAACTTATGGTGATGTGAGGTTGCACCTAAACGGTACAGCTATTTACGATCTTGTTTTGCTAAAGACGATAGAAGAGTCCGGCGGATTCGCTGCATCCGATGACTTGTGCACAGGCTCCAGATACTTCTGGAGCAATGTCGAGAAATCTGAAGATCCCATTTCAGCGTTAAGTAATAGATATCTTAAGAGAACGCCTTGTCCTTCCCATGCTCCTCTTGAACAGAGGCTTGAATACATAAATTTCATGATTGAAGAGTTTAAGGTGCAAGGGGTCTTAACATTTGCCGAAGGGTTCTGCGACCCAATCTTATATGATAGCGTGCACATAAGAAACATGCTTGCCAAAAAAGGAATCCCCACAATGGTCATAGATTATGAAAATCCAGCCCAAGAGATCGGCAGAATCAAGACCAGAGTTGAAGCATTCATTGAATCTATAAGTGGTTGAAATGAGCTTACAAAGAAAAAAGAGCCGTGTTCTTCAAACAACGAAAAAAATAGGCGAGCTTATCATGGCATACTTTTCACAGACTTCGGATGCAAAGGCCCAAGGTAAGCCGGTTGCCTGGGTAACCGTGTTCACGCCTGTCGAACTGCTATACGCTATGGATGTTTATCCAATCGCTCCCGAACACTTCGGTGCGATGTGCAGTGCTCGCGGTTTCATACTGGATTATCTTCAAGAAGCCGAAAGGGAAGGATACTCCCAAAATTTATGCTCATACAGCAGGTGTTCTCTGGGTTATGTTCTCAGCGGAACGAGCGGACTCATGCCCCCTCCCGACATTCTGGTGACTTTTAGGAATTCATGCGACGTCTACGTTAAATGGTGGCAGAGTCTCCACATGCATCTTGGAACACCCTTGTTTGTAGGTGAGACTCCCTATGTTTTGACGTCAGAGGACTTGGACAACTACGTTCTGGATTACGTTGTCAAACAGTTAGAGCAGCTGGTGGAGATGGCTGAGGAAAAGTTCGGGTCAAGGCTTGACATGGAAAAGCTTGCAGACATCGTGAGGCTTTCGGATAAAGCGAGTGAGCTGTGGCTTGAAACCTTGAAACTTAGAAGATTCAGACCGTGCCCGCTCGGGGGCAGAGACTCAGCTTCAGACATTTTTCCACTTGTGGTTATGCAAGGAACAACTGAAGCCGTCGAATTTTACGAGGAGCTTCTGGAAGAGGTTAAGCAAAAAGTCAACATGGGGGAGGGCGTATTAGAAAATGAGAGGTTTAGATTGCTGTTCGATGGAATATGGCTTTGGCACGCGTTTGATCTCATAAAATACTTCGAGGATAGGGGAGCAGTTTTTGTCTACGAGCCTTACAGTGATGCTTGGGCTTACAGGCTTGACGCATCAAAACCGTTAGAAAGTATAGCACGAAAGATTTTGGCTATGGGCTTGAATGTTGACATAGATATACGAACTGAAAGATTTTCAGAGAGTATCGAGGAGTTTCAAATAGACGGAGCCGTCTTGTTCTCTAACAGAAGCTGCAAGACATGGTCGACCCCACAGCTAGTGACAGCAGATATACTGAACAAGAATTTCAATGTCCCTTACCTTCTCTTTGAAGCTGACATGGCTGATCCTAGGCAGTATGCTGAAGCCCAAATCAAGAATAGAATCGATGCCTTTCTGGAGGTTTTAGGTGAAAGATGAAGAAATGGGGATATCTCGTGCGCGCTCATGATTTGTTGTTGTAGGCCCCCTAGGGAGGTCACAACGGCATTTAAGCCAGTTTCTGGGCAATTGGAAGAGAACTTTTATCACATGTTTTCGTTGGCTGGAACTCTTTCACTTGTCATCGTCTACGAGGTTCGTGACGACGACAACTAAACCGTTCAGAAGTAGTAGTCCGATAGGCCTTAGCGATTACTCCTTCTTTTGCGGCCTCGATCAATTCAAGATCTTCTTTACTAAGTTCGGTTTTTGACTCCAATGCACACGCCTCATGGAACGTTCGTGCAATTAGCTTATCTTACTCAAAATCTTTGAGCATAATATATGCTTGTTCTTCAGTATAAGCTATTTTTATTAAAAAATCGGCTATTTCTTGCTTATCTTGGTTTAACGCTGCTCTGCACAGCTGCATAATCTTCTTTCCAGAGCGTCTAAACAATATCGATGCTTCAGTCCAGTTACTTACATTGTATTTGTTTGTCAACGTGTTAAGTACATCCGCTTGCCACAATCGCATCCCGTGACTATTTTCAAATGTTTCGGGCAACAGAGGCGGTGTTGTCGCATAGGTAACCATATGCTCAAAACACTTTTTATTATCCCACTCAAATATTTCATCAGCCAATTTACGCATGGCAGGAATGCCAAACAGTCTTACTGGAGGATGTAAAAACCGCTCGGCTTTATAGGCGAAACCCTTCTTTGCGACTTCAAGCTCAGATGGTATCTCTTCAGGAATGGTAAAAGCCCTTATGGTGTTTTTCTTGCTCATTCCTGGCACTTTGACGTCTAGAGATTTCTCAAACTCATCATAAGGTATTTTCTGAGCATTCTCGTGGCTGCAATCATGCACAGAAACAACCTGTTTCTCATCATCATACCCGACAACAAGAACATAATGGATGGGAACATGCTGTTTCTTATATAGATCTGAGTAATAATGGAGATAATACATATCAAGGGCGCCAGCCATAACGGGTTGTCCTTCATTAATAAGATCTTTAAGACGAGAAAAAGTGAACTTGAAACTTCTTCCCTCAATCACAGTTTCTTCGAATCCTATGATATTTGCCAAGTCTTTCATCAAATATTTGGGATTTGCACCCCAATAGACCATACGCGGTGGATCTGCCCTTTTGATGTGAAGATAAGTAAAACCAGCCATACCGCCTACGATAGAGAGGAGGAAATCAGTATAATCCGCTCCCTTCCACGCCAAGATATCTTCCAGTCCATTAACATAGCATGTGGATTCACATACTTTATGAGGTAATGTATGTAGCTTTTTCATATGATCTGTCTCTTCTGCGTTTTCTTTCACTAATCTAAACAAGCAAAGATATTAATCCTATCCACAGTTGAGATGTCTCCCGCACACCTCTATTTCTCACGTTCAATCAGGCAAGCACATTTAGATTTTTAGCCTCTGAAGTACTCCATTATTTTTTTCATGCATTTAAAGGAGCTTTTCATCTTGCGGACGTCGAAGAAGAAAGTCATATTGAATAGCACGATGTGCTTCATGCCAACTTTGCTGAACCGTTCTATTCGGCCTATCATTTCATCTGGAGTGCCGTACGTGTAGTAGTCTTCACATATCTTCCTAGGGACCTTTTCCAAGGCTTCCAGCATTGTTTTTCGATCGTATCTCGTGGGAATGTAATCGAGGAGTCCGTAGAAGTTCTGCCCCAGAGGATGCTGAATGCCGTAGCGTTGAAAAGCCTCACTCGATAAGGTCAACATGTAGTTTTTCGCTAGCGGTGCTTCAAGCATCCTGAGACATTCGTTGTGATCTTCATCCAAAACTGTGTAAGACCATAGAGCGGGAGTTATCTCATCTGGGTTTCTGCCTGCCTTTCTCGCAGATTCTCTTATTGTTCCAAGTCCATCCTTATAGAAGTCGATATCGGGGGTTGCCGGTAACCATCCGTCTCCCAGTCATTTCAAGCATCTTTGGTCCATGGGCTCCAATCCATATCGGAGGATACTTTCCTTTCTCATAGGGCTCCAAACCAAGGACAGCGTCTTTCAATTTCCAGAATCGATCGTCAAAATCCACTTTTTCATTGTTTTCCCAAAGCAGTCTAATTATCTTGATGGATTCTTCAAGCCTTTTCACCGGCTTGTTCCACTCGATCCCGTATGGTGCGACGTTTTCTCTTTCACCTGCCCCGATTCCAAGGATCACTCTTCCCTTAGATATATGATCTAGCGTCAAAAAAGCCTGGGCGAGCATACCTGGATGTCTCCTAAAAGCCTCAGTAACGCTTGGTCCCAAGAGAATTCTTCCAGTGTTCCACGCAGCTACAGCTAGAGTACAAAACGCTTCAAAGAACACGTGTGGATTCTCTTGGAACGCCGCTAATTCAACAATGTCAGGCGTCCATATTGATTCAGGTACCCATCCCATCAGGTGGTCTGGCCACCACGCAGAGTCGTAGCCTGAATCCTCAATTCTCTTTATTGTGTTGATACCTTTATCGAAAGGAGGGAGAAATGCACCCATGGTTCCAATCTTTACCTCATTAACATCCAATTTTTGTCACTGAACAACATCTTTCACACGGCTTATTTAAAATGTGTTGTATGTTTGAAGACTACTGACCACAGTGGAGATATCACCTGCAATTTCCCTTTTTTTGGATTTACCGTAAAAAAACTTTCTCACATTTCCTATAGACTTGCTCTTTCAGATTTAATGTGGAACTTGTTTGCTCTTTTCTAGTTGTAGTTATGACTTAATGTATAGAAATTATGCCTAGAATAAAAAAGGGAGAGTTGGGGAGGCTTTTTAGTTGTCTTCTTTCCATCCGTAGCGGCGTGTGACAGAGGCTATGTCTAGAGTGTTTATTATTCCGTCACCGTTTACATCTATGAGATACTTGAGGTCGATTGAACGGATTCTTGTAACGATTTCCCCTGTGATTGCGATGTTGTGGGTGCCTTGGCCGTGTGTGAAGTAGATGAAGGTGTGGGTCTGGTTCCACGTTAGGATCGAAGCAGCCAGTGTGTTGTTGATGAGAACCTTGAAGGCACCGTCCATGAGCAGTTTCGGAACGGTGACGTTGCAGAATCCTAGTGTGGCTGAAGTGAAGTTGAAACTTATCCGTCCTAGAGAACGATTGAAGTTGAAGTTTTCTACAGGAAAGCTACTGTAAACACTTACGTTGACGGTCAGCCATACTGGATTTTCGTCGGGGAAGTCTAACCATTTCCAGGTGACAGAATACGCAGCGCGTGGATAAATGGTAACGTACCCGTCGCTAACTTCGTGGGGTGCTTCTACTGGTTGTGTCGCGTTCCCCGGCTGTTGCACATAGTCACGCCCATTATTCAAGGCACAGCACATGATATCAAAGAGGTCCACGAAGCCGTCGTTGTTGAAGTCAGCGTCTGGGTCGTATCTGGGTTGTCCTTCAGAAGTTCCCAATACTTTTGCTACTCGGGCTATATCCTGAATTTTGACTACTCCATCACCGTCAACGTCACCTAGGTATGGGGGAGTAGGAACTGAAAGCGTCGAATTAAAGAGTTTTGTGTCGTAGAGGTCTAGGACGCATTCTCCTGGGCTGGTGCCATGGAATGTGACGTTTGCGAATGTTCCACTGCCACTCCCTTCACCAGGCACATAAACACATAAAGGAAGAACCCAGCCTTCAGACTGGTTGATCAAAGCGGGATCCGGGATTATTTGCCCGAAGTCACCCTCAATGACGTTGACAAGATCCAGAAGCTGGGGTGCCCATCCTAACTTGACTTGCCATGCATACAGTTCTGTAACGTTTTCGATGTTTATGCTGACAGTGAAATTCTCGGAGAAAGGCGCTGTTATTGTTGGAGGATCCACATAGATTGTGGTCGATGAAGTCTCGCTAGTCTCCATGTTATATACCGTATACACGCTAAACATTGGTAACAAAAGCAGCAAAACCAGAGCCGGAACAAATTTCTTTCTCATTTTTTTTCCTCCTTGTTTTCTTACGTTCTGTTACAAGCCAACACGCAGGCTTGAAGCGGTTTCCTTTTCGTAGGAAACAGAACGATTGTCCAGATTTCAACTCATCTTTTCAAACACTAGGACAATAACGCAATCATTTCCCAAAAGGGATCTTACTAATGTCATTCTGCGAAGGGATACCTATGATTGATTGAATTTTTCCTGTCCTTCCCCCTATTAGCATCATAAAGAAACCCCTACAACCAGCTATTACAGAATTCTGTTAAGCTCTAGTTAAATCTTATGAAAAAATGTTCCATACAACCTAAGCTGTTAGCTCTCCATCCTTTCCCCAGTTTTAGGACGAGTAAGCCTTAGATTGAGGATATCTCCCGCTAACCCCACTTTGATCTCAAAGAACTAGGCGAAAGACATGCCGCGATATGAGTAAGGTAAGATTGAGAAATTAAACCAAAATCACATGGTCGACCTTGTAGAAAAGACACGCAAATTTTATATTGCAGTTTCTATTTTCAGCCTTCCGATTAAAGGAGATTGATTAGAGTTGGCTGAATCCGGATCTTCTGC
>JAOUJL010000192.1 GCA_029883255.1 Candidatus Bathyarchaeota archaeon
CTATAATGGCTCCAACTAACCTATTGAGCTTGTCTTGTTTACTCGCCTTTCTCAAACAGCAAGTAATGGTTGACTTCGTATGACATTGGTCCCGCACCCATGCCAGCCGTTTGATAGGTGTGAAGACGCCATCCATTCTTTTGCCATTCCTTAATTGTCCTTCCGACATCCTTGTGGTGTTTGACTTCCACACACTCATACTCTTTCAACTTAACTATAACCCCTTTCCCCGTTTCCATAATTCTGATTAGTCTATTTCGCTTCAGCCATAACTTTTTCGCATTCCTGTTCCCAAATCTCGCAAGTTTTATATATGAGAAAAAAATGCTTCGAAAGTGGGAACAGTCATGAGTGAAGTCAAGAAGTGCCCAAAGTGCGGTGGGGACATGGTTGAAGGAGAATTCTTGAAGAATCTTCCGAAAATTATTGTTTCTCCAAAAAAGGGTCGTAGACGCTTCGATAGGGTGATTCCCGCTTACTGCAAAAAGTGTGGGTTCATTGAAATCTACAAGGAAATGAAGGAAAAGAGGAACTAAAGCTCAATTTCGCCTGCCAAATTCCAATTGGCTTCAGCTACAACCTTTCCGCAAAATCCTTTGAATCTCGTTTCTTTCTGCAAGCAAACACGACTATTCTGCCTTTCTCCATCGGATTAGTTTCGAGAATCTCGAAGTGATTAGAAAGGGCTTGTTTGACTCTTGCAACCGGGTATATTGTTTCATCGAATTTGTATTTGTTGAGTTGATAGAGTTCATTCGGAAGTCTTTCAAAGATTCTCACATCCCAAGTCAGTATATTGCCCTTCACTATGCCTATGTCATAGTAGTATCCTTTTGAGAATTCTCGGACTCGTGAGGTGACCATTTTCTTACATCCATAAGAATTGTTGTCTTTCAGAATTCTTGGCGTTTCCATCTCAAGGATGAATAGCCCATCGTCCTTCAAATGGTTTCTAACTGACTTGAACGTTGATTTCCATTGAGCAAATTTCCTCAGATAGTTGATTGCGTCGCCTACACAGAATATCACATCGAATTTTTCATCAATCTTGAAGTTGTGCATGCTGGCAACGAAAAACTTGCCGTTTGGGATTTTCTTCTTACAAACCTCAATGTAATCTTTCTCGATGTCCAAACCATGAACCGCATATTTCTCTGGGAGATTGACTAGAACCTCTCCGATTCCACAACCTAGTTCCAATATTTTCTTTGCTTTCTTATGGTATTGGTTTATAGGTTTTAGGACATACTCTGCCCTTTCTTTCGCTCTTTCCTTGACTGTCACAGATTCCCAAAAATAGACAAAAGGCTTAGCTGGCATGGGCAATTCTCCATCAGTTCTAATACGCTGTTTCGTTTCAGCTATAACTTTTCCGCACCAGTTCTAGTCCCTCAGGAAAGCCCAAAAATGCTTATTTTCACAAAATAGGGCAGAATTGGGTTTGGTGGGTCATATAGGTTAGAACCCACGTTTGAACCCACGGACAAGATGAGATGTCTCCCGCAAATTCCCTCTTTTTCTGTTGTCCTCCATCGGAAACTTTGTGTAAATCCTATCTGCACGTGCATGTGGATATATTCCAAGGCAACCCTCCCTTTTCATTGCTCCAGCGGGCTCCTCAAGAAAGGGGGACGTTGCTTTATTTGCGTGCACTTAATTCCTTTGAATAAGCTTCCTGACCAATGTATTCTTTGGGAACGTGAATGGCAAATTTGCAGATTGGATCGCCTTTTAATACGGTCTGTAAGACATCTGCTTTGACGTCTCGGCCAAAGATGACATCCCATAAACGTTTCTCGAATCCTGCGCTACAATAGCAGAAATTGGGCGAAATCTTTAGGTCTGACTTTATGGCTTCGCGTACCCACGCACAGTGGCAAGCATAATATCGCTTCTTCTTAAGGTCTTTCTCGCGCAAATACTCCTTAGCCATGTAGGGAATCTTTGTGACGTAGATTATGTCTCCTTTTCTCACGCCCACTTGACAGGGCGGAGTTTTTCTAACGTAGTCAAGAACCTCTTTAGTGATTTCCTGAGTGAAGTACAGTGTTTTTTCTTTCATGTGCTTCTCGAGCTCTTCAACATATTCCTCATGCTTTTTTCTGAGGAAGTCGTCTATGCCCTTAGATTCCAAGAACTTCTTCTGCTCAGGCAAATATTGCTCCTTAGGACCGGCATGAGGTCCACTTGAAAGGATTTCTCTGCACTTACCTACACCCAATTCTGCTTCGAGATTATCCATGAACTTTTTAGTGATTTTTGGTCTATACTTTGGAGGTGTACCGAGAGGAGGTAGCTTGATCCCCTCGAAAATCGCCTTGTGCTTGGTTTTACCCACTGTCTGTTTGATTGTATTTGAGAGGTTCTCCAAGACGTCACTACCGTCAAGAAGCTCCAGCAAAGGAACGATTATTTTCTTATTATTTATGAAACGGGCGTATCTGACAAGGGAGAGCAGGTTATCCCAAGTGTTCCTGTTCTCCTCCATCAAGTGTCTGACGAATGTGTGCAGATTGACGGAAGTGGCGTTGGTTATACTCCTGTTATGGCACTTTTCTTTCAAAAAAGTCTCGAACTCTTTAACGAGCTTGACGTGCGCTTGTATTGTCTTTTCACTGAGCTTCCTTTCAAGACAGTAGTTTCTGAACCCTTCTTCATTCAAGATCTCAGCCTTCATTTCTGCAGCAATACTTAGCTCAATATTTAATTCTTGCCGCGGTCATTTATAGCTGTTTTTCGCAGGAGAATATCATTCAACCATCTGCCAAACGGCAACATTGTCGCAACTCGCTTTTCTCTGTAATGCGGGGGATGGGGTTTGCACCCGGGTTCAGATGGCGATGACACTGCTGTCTCGACGTCTCCCGCATTTCCCTTTTTTTCTATTTGCTGATGGCTCTAGGGGGTAGAGTTTTATCCAACCAAACCCAACCAAACCCATGCGAAGTATTAAATAGTAGTTGCTCCTTGTATGTAACCGCTGAGTGTGTCGCTGAAGTTTCATTGTAATGGTGAAACGTAAAGCATTAGGCACACCCTGATCCTTTTAGGATGCGCATGCGTGCGCGCGGAAAGTGAGAAAATGAAGAAGATCCTGCAGATAAATCTGAAGTTCAAGGTGACAAGACCCGAGCTTGAGAAAGCCTTTCTGGAAGTCGCCCAACCTATCGCGAATGTCAAAGGACTGCTTTGGAAGGTCTGGCTTATGAATGAGGCTGAAAAATCAGCAGGCGGAATCTACCTTTTTGAAGATGATGCCTCAACGAATGCATACCTGAATGGAGAAATCGTTGCAGGGATAATGAAGCATCCAGCCCTAAGCGATATTGAAGCAAAAGTATTCGACATACTACCTGAACATACAAAGATTACTCGTGGCCCTGTAGACTGACATACCTCTAAGAAAACATCAACAATCCATCTCTTTTTTTGAATACATGCAACAGAATAATCATGGGGTAGTTTAGCGCGCGCAATTATGTCAAATCGTGTACATGTCTGAAGCTGAAAGCGTTAATATGGACCCCGTAATCA
>JAOUJL010000193.1 GCA_029883255.1 Candidatus Bathyarchaeota archaeon
GCCCGACGTTGACTAGAAAATATTAATATTCTTAGGACATATTTGTTACGCGGTGAAACGTTTGTCAGAGGAGAAATTTCCCGTTTCTGAAACCCTAAAGGTAATTGAAGGCCTAAGCTTGTATAAGACAGAGAAATGGTGGTGTGCCGCAATTCTCTTGGAATCTTTCGGAAAAAAACAAATAGCGGTGTATTTGTGGAATAGAAAGGCCGATCAATGGAAAAGAAGACAGAAATTTGTCATTCACAATAAGGATGAATGGATGCGAATTAAGGAGAAAGTGGAGAAGCTAATTCCGAATTTGCAATAGGCTTATGTCGGGTTTGCATTTTTTGCGTGCGCGCGAGAGTTTCGCGTGTCAATGATTAAGGCTATATTTGCGTTGTCATTCCATGGGTATTTAAAACTATTTTGTGAAGAAAAACTGGAAATAGGCTGTTTTTGACAGCTAGCACTATATCTGCATGTTAATAAAAGTTATTTCGTTCTTTTATGCTAGCATTCGGCAGGGTGTATAAATTTGATTTCATGGGAGTATTCCTTTGAGAAAATAAGCAAGGATTTGGAATTAGCGAAGAAAAAGAAGCAGGCTCTCGACGATTTGTTTAGTACAGGCAAAATCTCGCAGTCTACATACGATTCCTTTAACAAGGGGCTCACGGACACCATCACGGAGATTGAAACTCATCGGAAAGCCTTGGCTGAAAAGATGACGTCCAAAATCACTGAACTTGAACAACAGGTTAACACGTTAGAGATGTTTCTCGCAAACGCAGAGATACTTTACGCCGCTGGGGAAATCGATGATGAACTACACACACGTGAGAGCAATGCCTTCACTCAAGGACTTGAAGCCACCAAGCAAGAATTAGAGGTCATAAAAGAGGTTGTCGCTAATCTCATGCCAGAAAAAATGGAGCTCACACTGCCACCCGCACCAGGAGAAATTGTAGAAGCACCGTTGGCAGAAGAGGTTCTTGAAGAAGCACCTGAAATACCTACAGAAGTGCCGATCGAAGCGCCAGTTGAAGCGCAAGTGGAAGTAGAAACTGAAAACGTTTCTGAAGAAACAGAAACTGAGCAACAAATAGAAGTACAAACAGAAGAAGCACCTGTAGAAGAAACGTCTTCTGAGGAAGCGCTTGTGGAGGAAACCTCTACAGAAGAGACGTTAACTGAAGGGGCAACTACTGAAGGATTCGAAAGGTTCGAAGAAACCGCGCCTGAAACGTCAGTAGAAGAAACGCCAACAGAAGAGTTCTCACCGCTCGAGGAAGTTGTTGAAGAACCTGTGGTCATGCCAGAAGTTGATGCTGAAACAGTTGTAGAGGAGACTCCGGGCGAAGGAGAAGCTGAAGTGAAGGATGAATCAGAGGCTGAGGATACCTCTTCTTTTCAAGACGAAGAAGAGGAGGAGACAGCTGAAGAGCAAGAGGCAGAAGAAGAGTATTAAAAGTCTTCGTTTAATTTCTTCCTTTTTTTGTTCAATCCGCATTAGCGCAGCTTTTCTTGTAGTTCTTTTCATTTTTATGGTGAGAACGAACGTTCGAGCTTTAAGAGTTTATAAGCTCTTTCTGAATAAGGGTACTCTATGTGAGCCTTTTTGATCAACGAGTTTGGAGAGAGACTGTTTGAGGGTGGGTATAGCCTATCATGAAAAATATTGCCAGTACGATTTAGGGGCGGGTCACCCTTTTAGAGGCGATCGATTTGTCAACGCCATGCATCTTTTTGAAGAGCAAGGACTGTTTCGTTTACCTAACGTGACCATGCTGGAACCCAAGCCAGTCACTAAACAAGAGTTGCTCAGAGTTCACGATAAAGACTACGTGGACTTAATTTTCCATCTGGCGGAAAAAAGCAACCGATATGACATGGAAACGCCTGTCTCTCCACAGATCCTCGAGGCTGCTCGACTGATAATAGGTGGAGCTCTAGAGGCGGGGAAAGCGGTTTATGAGAAAAGGGTTGAACGTGCGGTAGCGTTGGGTTGTGGCTATCACCACGCTGGCAGAAATTATGGCGGAGGCTTCTGCCTGTTCAACGACATAGCCGTTCTGGTGGAACATCTCCGCGACAAGTATGGGCTTAACCGCACGTTGATCATAGATTACGATGTGCACTTCGGGAACGGAACCAGCGACATTTACTATTCAGATTCAAGCGTTCTTTACATTTCGTTACATCAGGATCCGAGAACCATTTATCCAGGCACGGGATTCGTCGAACAAGTCGGAAAGGGCGAAGGAGAGGGATACAACGTCAATGTGCCCCTGCCGCCTGGAACAGGTGACCAAACGTACCTCTATGCATTGAAAGAGATTTTTGTTCCTCTTGCTGAGGAGTTTAAACCGAACCTTATCGTGGCCAACGGAGGAAGCGACCCTCATTTTGCCGACACTCTTGGAGGCCTCAGACTTACGGTAGACGGTTTCTTCAACCTATCCCAAACCATAGCTCATACAGCAGAAAAAGTGTGTCAAAACAAACTCGTCCTGATGCCTGGCAGCGGATACAACCCAATGGTTCTGCCGCCATGTTGGTTCGCTCTCACGGCAGGAGTAGTCGGTTATGAAACTATCAATGTAAATGATCCGTACACTGCGCCGGCCGAGTCCGACATGGCCCATGCAACCGTTGAAAACACGCTTGCAAACCTGAAGCGGATTCTACGGAAATATTGGAAGTGCTTCAAGTGATAACCTAACAAAAACGGGTGGAATTGAGGGTTTACTTTGCTTTCTTGGCAGGTTCCACTATTGCTGCGGTTCCCCACGCAGCGAAAACCGTTGCTGTGCCTTGTAGAATGTCGCTTGTTTCAAAGTCTGCTCCGATGATTGCGTTGGCTCCCATTCTGGTGGCGTTATCGATTAGTCTTTCTAGAGACTCTCTTCGCGCTTTTTCACATTCTGAAGTGTATGAGGTTACTTCGCCGCCGAAAATGCCTTGTATTCCAGCTACGATTTTTCCTCCTACACCTCTTGTTCTCACGGTCATCCCGTGAATTGTACCCAAAACTTTTGTAATCTCGTAGCCGGGTACTGTTGGGGTGGTGACAATAATTAATGAGGTTTCTTTTCCGCTCAAACTTCATCCCTATACCTTGTTCGTCTACGGTTAGATATTAAACTTTGGTGTCTATACGAGACCCGTATAGTTAGGCTAAATTCATATTGTGCAATTGTTGAGGTAGGCGAGGAAGAATTGCAAGGTAAAGAAAGTGAGCCAGAAAGAAGAAGATATCTGAAAGCACTCGCACATGATCGGCCAGAGTCAGGTAGCCTAGTAGTCTACAGGCCTGTAGAGCCTGGCGTCCGGGTTCAAATCCTACTCTCGGCATTTCATCTTGCCATTAGAGCAGGTTTGAGTACCGTCTGTTTCTCACCGTAACATATCTCAGCCTTCAATCCTTCTTCAGTGCATCCAAACGGGCTTAGAATGTTTACCCCTGCCATGATCAGCATGTCCACATACTTTTCAACATCGAAGTAAGTGTCGTCATTAACCAGTTCAGCAACCTTCACACGGCTGTT
>JAOUJL010000194.1 GCA_029883255.1 Candidatus Bathyarchaeota archaeon
AAGATTCTCGCTCACAAGAGATTGTATGATTCTTAAAATTCTGTATGTGCACAGTTTACGGAACTTTAAAGAAGGATGGAAGACAAAAAGTTAAATGATAAAGATTTAGCAGAGGAATGAGCGAAAGGCAATGCCAAAGCCCACAAAAAAAGAGTCGGAACGCATTCTCGTCCTTTGTGTTGACAGAGATGACGATCTGGGCGTGAAAGGAGGGATAAAGACACCAGTTCTTGGAAGAAAGGAGAACGTAGATGCGGCTGTCAGCCTCGCTCTGCAGGATCCTGAGGAGCCAGATGCCAACGCCATGTTTGAAGCAGTTCGAATTTACGATCATCTAAAAAAAGGGAGCAAAACATCTGAGAACCATCAAATTGCAACTATAGCTGGTTCCGAACTTGGTGGAGTGGGAGCGGATAGAAAACTCGTATCTGAACTCACCGAAGTGTTAGAAAACTTTCCAGCAAGCGACGTGATCCTCGTCACTGACGGTTTCAGCGATGAGGCAATTTTACCGCTAGTTCAATCCCGGGTGCCAGTGACCTCAGTTCGAAGGATCGTGGTGACACATAGTGAATCAATCGAAGAAACGGCGGCGGTTTTTTCTCGATATTTAAAAATGATTTGGGAGAACCCACGTTATTCTCGGATTTTGCTTGGTTTACCCGGAATTTTAATGATAATCTTAGGCATTCTATACATAACTGGTTGGATAAGATACACAGGAATAGCCTTTCTCATCGTTTGTGGCGCATTCCTTCTCATAAAAGGATTCAGAATTGACAAAGCAGCACTGAAGCTCTACAGATTCGTTCGAGAATATTCTCCTCCACCCCTTCCAATACAAATAGTAAATTATTCTACGGTTACTGGGGTTTTATTAGGTCTCGTCGGTTGCTATCTGGGAGGGGTCAACGCTGCAGATTCGATACTCCAACCTCCAGCAGATTTCGGTCAATGGATCGCTTTACTTCCCAACCTAATAGGATGGTTTATTTCAGGGTCCATTGCTCTTATAATAGTTGGCATCTGTGTCTTGCTTTCTGGTAGGGCAATCCGCTGGTATTTCGAGCATGACCCTCGGCTGTGGCGCACCATTGTCATTGTGGTTGCGGTTGTTTGGTCGTGGCCAATGTTTTACCAAGCATCACAGATTCTTATTTATCCTGAGCAGGCAGAAACTTACACCATAGGGCTTGTAGGTACTATTATTATTGGCGTACCTTTGACCGTGGCTGCTGTTTTAGCCACCTTTTTGCTGCATAGAAAATATGCTCGTTTTTTCAGGGAGAAGAAAGAAGAAATTGAAGAGTTTAGCGAAGGCTGATGTGGCAATAATCGGCGGAACTGGTTTAGAAGCTTTGTTGAAGAACGCCGAGCAGATACGAGTTGGAACTCCTTACGGCCTCCCACCTCCCATATCCCTAGGTCAAGTTAACGGAAAACCCGTTGCGTTTCTGCCTCGCCACGGCATCCATCATTCTGTTCCTCCACACAAGGTGAACTATCGAGCCAACGTCTTTGCTTTACACGAGATTGGTGTCAAACAAGTAGTTGTGACAAACGCGGTTGGAGCCATAAAATCCGATTTTGAACCAGGCGACTTGATTGTTCCGCATGATTTGGTTGACTTCACCAAACTCAGACAGCTCACCTTCTACGACGGCGCCCCTGTTACACACGTGGACATGTCTCAGTTGTACTGTCCGACGATTCGTGCGCTTTTGATTAAAACGGCTAGGGAACGGGGTGTGCAAGTATCGGATCGAGCTGTTCTGGTTTGTACGGAGGGTCCTCGTTACGAAACTCCTGCAGAAATTGAAATGTTTAGACGGTTGAGCTGTGACATTGTGGGTATGACGGGCGCCCCAGAAGCTGTGCTTGCGCGTGAGCTGGAAATGTGTTACGCAACCATATGTTTTGTTTCGAACATGGCGGCAGGGATGCAGCAACGGTTAACCGCTGATGAAGTGGCTAACGTAGCAGAAAAGAAAAATCCAATTATTCAGCAAATTTTAAGAGAAACTATCAAGCACTTACCCTCAAAACGTCACTGTTTGTGTGCACATGCGCTTAGGACTGCAAGATTCGAGGTTAAATAATGCTGCAGACGTTGTTGTCTCTACTCGGCGTGTATAAGGCTTACGAGAAGTGGCTCTGGCAGCAGGTGAAGAATGATATGAAGCCTGAGCACATCGCTATTATACTAGATGGAAATCGTCGATGGGCTTCTGAGTCGTCGTTAAATCCTTTATTTGGCCACCAGTACGGCGCCGAGAAGGTTGAAGAGCTATTAGACTGGTGCTTGGATTTGAATGTAAAATCGATCACTCTCTACGCGTTTTCAACGGAAAATTTTCAACGCTCTTCACAAGAAGTAGGTAAAATCTTGCAGCTCGCTGAGGAAAAATTGAGTGAAATTCTCACAAACAAACGTGTTCACGAACAAAAGGTTCGAGTTAAGGTTATAGGCCGGATCAGTCTTTTGCCGAAGAAGCTCCAGGAGATAATCAGACGAGTAGAGAAGGACACGAAAGGTTATGATAAGCATTTTTTGAATATAGCTTTGGCTTATGGTGGAAGAGCTGAGATCGTGGATGCAACGAGAAAAATCGCTCAGAAAGTGAAGAAGGGAGATATAGATTCTGACGAGATTGATGAAGAGGTTTTTGAGCGGTATCTGTATACAGCTCATATGCCTAAACAGGACCCGGATCTGATTATTCGAACTTCTGGGGAGGAACGACTGAGTGGTTTTTTGTTGTGGCAGTGTGCGTATAGTGAACTTTGCTTCTTAGATGTGTATTGGCCTAAGTTTCGGCGTATTGATCTTTTGCGGGCTGTCCGGACGTATCAGAGGCGGAAGAGGCGTTTTGGCCAGTAGAATGTGCGTGTGCATGTGGTCTAATCTATAGAGGAATATGTTGGAGTGAAGATAGAACTTAAGCCGATAGGGGTAGTGCGTTCTCCTTACAGAAGTAAGGAAGATGGGTTGCATCGAGTCAGTTCTACGGTTTGTGAGATTGAAGTTTCTAAAGAATTCGAGAATGGTTTAGAGGATGTTGAAGGATTCTCCCATCTCATAATCTTGTGGATATTTCAAAGTCTAAAGGTTATTCGCTTCATGTAAAACCCTTTTGGCACAAAGGCTTATGCGGCGTTTTTGCCACAAGACATCCTAATAGACTTAGCCCCATAGGTTCCAGTGTTGTAGAACTTTTGGAAAGAAAAGGAAACATATTGAAAGTTAGGAGTCGGCATGGTAGACAGCACACTAATTGTGGACATAAAACTGTATAGGTCACGTGACCGAAAAGAAAATATCAGAACAGGTTGGCTAGAAAAAGAAGCCTGATCAAAAGCGTAATGAAAGGAAGGAAACTCAACCCCTTTTCTTAGCGCTTACTATTGAAACCACATCCCTGTCCTTTAACACATGGTCTTCTCCAATTCTCTTCTTTTCATGAGCCTCAACTGCATAGATGAAACTTTCCCCTAATTCTGTGTGAATTAGGTAAGCTAATTGTCGT
>JAOUJL010000195.1 GCA_029883255.1 Candidatus Bathyarchaeota archaeon
TAGGAACGATAATTGACATCGTGCCAATGAAACTTATAAAGAAAACTCCCAAATAACCAAATTGAATCACAAACTGCTCCATCCACTCTAGAAGCACCAAACAAACCCTCTCTTTTTTCGAATTTTGTCGTCTGCGGGTTTAAGTATTGTCATTGTCTCTCTTTTCTAATTCAAATAACTTGTGTCGCTGTGACTGCAGCATCAACTGGAATGTTCTTAAAGACCAATTAAATGGATGCCCTCTTTGAGTGGCTTTCTCATCCACATCGAGACTCCCACGGTACATCCGAGCCAGCATCCTTTACAGGAAGAAACTTTGTACCAATTTGGATTCTCCACTCTTTTTCTTAACATCTCACTAGCTGAATGCTTGAGAATGTTACCAAGCACTACATCAGCCCGTGCTGCGCAAGCTTTGAGCCTACCCATCGGGTCGATGGATATGTAGAGTTCTCCAGCGTGGCATATCTTCGGTGCCTTTCCATCGAAAAAAGGCTTGAAGCCTTTGACGAAGTCGGTGGGTACCGATAAGAACTTAGGGTTTTCTCGTTTGAGGCCTAACAAAAAGTCTATGGCTTTCGAGACTTCCTTAGGAGAAGGTCTGTTTCGAGGAGGAGGCGGATAGGGGTGCATAGGTTGAATTGTGACGAAGGAGACCCGGTTGCGAAGCCATTCAACAAACTCAGGTAGTGTTTTGACGTTCCAAGGGGACATGACTATACTCACTCCAACTCTCACTCCACCAGCCCTCAACAATCTTATACCCTCCACAGCATCTTCGAAGCTTCCCTGCACTCCTCTACCGTTATCATGAACCTCTCTGAGACCATCAAGTGATACAACAACGACATCAAAGGTGTCCGCAATCTCAGAGACCCTGTTAGCTTTCATGAGTGTGCCGTTAGTATTCATTCCCACGATGCAATCGTAGGATGAAGCTCTTTTAGCAAGGGTTATCAAGTCTTTGCGCATCATCGGTTCTCCTCCACAGAAGTTGAAGAAGGAAACACCTAGTTGGCAAACATTGTCTATGACAAAAAAGGCTTCTTTAGTCGGCAGTTCAGATGTGTTCGTTTTCCACCAGTCACAATAGGCGCACCTCATATTACATCGACTAGTTACATCATAGGTGGCGAATAGGGGGCGGGGCTTGCCTACTCTGAATTTCAGGAAACCTGCAAGTGTTTTACTGACCAGTTTGGTTGATTTCATTGCTATTCTAATCCATTCAAGGCATTCGAGATTCTATGTGAAAGAATAAAAAAGCATGCACACACGACTAGTATGCTCTACCGAAGTAGACCACTTCTTTTGCTTCACCGCCACAGTAGACACAAGTTGAAAATATTTCCTCCTTTTCAAATGGAATCAATCTAATGGTTGCGCCGGTTTCTTCTTTTATCTTTTCTTCGCACGTTCGATTTGAGCACCAGCAAGCTTTGATGAATCCACCCTTCTTTCTTAGAACTTTCTTAAATTCATCATAAGTCTTTACTGAGGTAATGTGTTCGTCAAGGAATTTCTTCGCCCGATTGAAAAGGTTGTCTTGAACTTCTTTCAGCACCCCATTTATAGCGTCAATTAACTCTTCTTCTTTCACAACAATTCTTTCCAAAGTGTCCCTTCTAGCAGCGATTACTTGTTTTTTCTCTACATCTCTTGGCCCAATCTCGATTCTTATCGGCACGCCTTTCAATTCCCATTGGTTAAATTTCCATCCAGGTGTGTATTCTGCTCTGTCATCAAGAACAGTTGATATTCCGTTTTCCTTTAACTTTTTGAAGACTTCTTCAGCCTTGTTTAAGATCAGATCTCTTTCAATTTCCTTATAAAATATCGGAATGATTACAGTTTGACATGGCGCTATTTCAGGAGGAAGCACTAATCCTCTGTCGTCTCCATGAACCATCACCAACGCGCCTATCAAACGTGTAGCTATACCCCAGGATGTTTGCCAAACGTAGTGATCTTTCTCATCCTCTCCAATGAATTTGATTCCAAATGCTTTAGAGAAGTTTTGTCCAAGGTTGTGCGACGTTCCCATTTGGAGGGCTTTTCCATCTGGCATTATGGCCTCAAAGGTGGTTGTATAAAGAGCTCCTGCGAACTTCTCACTCTCGGTTTTTTTTCCAATCATCGTTGGAATGGCTAGCTGATTTTCTGCCAAGTCCCTATACATTTTTAAAATGTCCATGACTTCTTTGTCTGCTTCTTCTTTTGTCGCGTGTGCCGTGTGCCCTTCTTGCCAAAGAAACTCTCTTGTTCTTAAGAATGGCTTGGTTGCTTTGGTTTCCCATCTTACGATGTTGCACCATTGATTCAATTTGAGGGGGAGGTCTCTCCAGCTTTTTATCCATTTCTTATACATTATGTACATTATTGTTTCCGACGTGGGTCTTATGGCAAGTCTTTCTTCTAGCTCAGTATCTCCGCCAACTGTGACCCATGCGCACTCTGGGACAAATCCCTCAAAATGCTCGGCTTCCTTCTTCAACAGACTTTCAGGTACAAAAAGTGGAAAATACACGTTTCTATGCCCTGTTTCTTTTATTCTTTTATTGAAATAATCTTGAATTTTTTCCCATATGGCATATGAATCTTCTCTAAAGATGATGCACCCTTTGATGGGAGCATAATCAGCCAATTCTGACCTTAGGACAGCTTGAGCGTACCACTCTGAAAATCGTTCAGACTTCTTAACGGTAATTCCTGACTCTGACATCTTAACTTCTCCTCAAGTACACGTTATTAGAAAAATCAAATAACAATATAAAATGGGTGCTAAAGAAATCAGCGTTGTGGAACATATTCACCCATTATGATCACTTATTCAAAGATTGTGTGGAGACGTTATATAAAGTTTACTTTGAAATGCTAGGAAGTTATAGAGATTTTTCAGTCTTCTCGCATGCATGCAATTGTGAGCCATTAGTTGACAAAATTTTATCAAGTCTAAATCATAGGAAAAATGAAAAGAAGTACTTTCCTTCGGTCTTTATTGAAAAGAAGATAGGAAATACTTTAATTCCGTTAAATTTTAACTGAGATAATAAATATTATGACCATAAACCTTTATGATTGTGAGGAAATGAAATGCTGACAAAACTCAAGCAACGATTTCAGCTCTGGATGGCCTCGGAAGCAAAAATTACTCACAGTATAGGCCTAACCCCAAATCATGTGAGCGCAGTTGGAATGCTCTTCGCAATATCTTCAGCGCTTGCATACTGGAACTGGCAGTTCCATCAAATCCTTCCGATAGTGGCTCCTGTTTTTCTACTGATCTCAGGCTTCTGTGACGCGCTAGACGGTGCGCTCGCAAGAATTTATGGAGAAATCACAACCTTCGGCGGTTTCCTTGATTCTCTGTTGGACAGATACGCTGACGCCTTTGTTTTATGTGGCATTATCCTTGGTGGGTTGTGTCATCCTTTTTGGGGGCTTACTGCTCTAACGGGTTCATTGTTGGTGAGTTACGTTCGAGCGAGGGCAGAA
>JAOUJL010000196.1 GCA_029883255.1 Candidatus Bathyarchaeota archaeon
TGTGGAAACAGCTGTCTTTTCCTTGGGGTCTGCAGCCTTTTTGTCAGCCCTTTTCGCAGTAGCGGCTACGTTGAACAGTAGATTTGGGCTCTATGAACCACCCGCCATAAGAATCTCGATTGGAGCCTACGCACCAAGGCCCAGCATGTGGGGAAGACTCGGTTTTTCCTTGTCGGAGGCGGCTATCATGAGAAAGGACTTCAAAGCCTTCACGAGACGACGGGAGCTGATGTACTTCTTCGTGCTGCCCATAGTGATCACAATGATTTATATGATGCCTTTAACGCGAACACCCTATTTCCAGGCTTTATCTATCTTTTCTGCTTTGATTCTTCTGGTACCTGGAGCCTCAATGGCCACTCTTATGGGGTCCATGATAATTGGGCAGGAGGGCACTCCAGTGTGGCACCTTTACTCGTCACCCGTCACGGCGGAGAGTCTAGTCAAGTGCAAGTACGCTTTTGTAGTCATCTTTTCGTGTGCAGTAACGTTGGCGTGCAGCACCGTTGGCATTCTCATTATTCGTCCATCACTGAGAATTATTCTTGCGGCACTAATCGAATCGATTTTCTTAATTGTTTCTCTCAGCGCGATTTCGCTTCGAACAGGAATTAAAGGCGCAAGCTTTGTTGAAATACCGAGACCAAGAATGATTAGGCCAGTGGAGGGCATCATCAACTTTATCATTTGCTTAATCTCGGCCGGTGTGATCCTTGCCCCACTCGTTCCTTACATAGGTACAATGACTGGACTCCTTGAGCCTCTCCCGCAGTTCTACCTTTACATTGCATTGGCAATAAGTGGGGCCATAGCAGCGATCTTGACCTACGGTTTCTATAGGATCGCCGTGAAAAACGCTGAAGACTTCTTAGCCAAGGCCGAAATGTAACCATGAAGTTTTTGGTTTAGTTGTTGGAGACATCTCCTGCAGCCGCTAGCTTAGCTGTTTCATTGAGTTAGAAACAAAAGTTGTTATCTGCAAGATAATCTGTGCACGCTAGTTCAAGTAGGAAAGGTTCAATGTTGCACGTGCCTTTTAGGTAAATCCAACATTTTTCGAATATTTATTAAATGCAAGAACAATCATTATTTGCATCTAGGATTGAGTTACATGAAGATTCTTGGCTTAGTTGGCAGTTACCGAAAATTGGGGAACACCGAAGTTCTGGTGAAGGAAGCTCTGATGGAGGCTCAACGCCTCGGAGCCAAAATCGATATGTTGCGGCTTACAGATCTTAGGATAGAACCCTGCAAGGGCTGCATGGCGTGTGCCTTCAAGCAAGAAGAATGCCGCATCTCAGACGGATGGAGCACCTTTCGAGACAAGTTGATTGAGAACGACGCTGTCATACTTGGAACTCCAACATACTTTTTGGGGCCAGCCGGAGTAATAAAAATGATAACCGACCGCAACATCGCATTTCAGTATGGAGCTATTCAGCACTCGGGAAACCCAGGGGCCATAATAGGCGTCTCGGGAGTGAAGGGATGGGAACCGTTTGCCTTGCCAATGCTCAACGTTTTCATGTTCACCTGTGGCCTGAGGGTCATTGACCAAGTGATGTTCTATGCTCAGGGTCCAGGCGAGATTCTGCTGGATGAGTCAGCCCTGAAAAGGGCAAGGAGAGTCGGCTTTAACATCTTCGAAGCAGCTAGCGAATCAGCCGAGAAGAGAACCTATGTTGGGGAACAAGGTGTGTGCCCTGCTTGTCATCAGAACCTCTTCTCAGTGAAAAACGGGGTACTGGAGTGTGCACTTTGTCAAGCTAAGGCTGAGGTCAAGAGGGCAAACGGCGGAATCAAACTCGTCTTTGACTCAGAGACTCTAAAGAGTCATCGCTGGAGCGAGGAGGCTCTGCTAAAGAATTTTTCTTTAGCGATTCTACCTTCTGGACCAAGATTTTTGAAAGAGAGGGACGAAATTGAAAAGAGATCTCGAAAGTACCGTAGTTTTCTAATTAAAAAATAGTGAAATAAGCCACCACTTGAAAGGCTAAAAGAGTAGATACGGTTTGTGTGATAAAAAAGGATGGTTCGAATGCAGTTATCGTTGTTGATGTAAGAAAGATGATGTCGCGGATTCTCTCAAGGAGTCTTAGAGATTATTAAACGTATGCATCATTATAGCTTGCTTAAATTACGACAGTCATTCGTGTATGCCCCTAAAAGGCATGAGAAAAAACGACAACGCTAAAGATGAAGTGTAGAAAAGCATCGAGTTTAGGTACTGATTCACCATTTCTTGAAATCTTTCTTTCTAATTAGGATCCTCGTCTTGCTTTAAAGAGCGATATCCTCAAATTTTTCTATTCTTTTTCAATTCCAGCGAGGAACTTAGCAAGTTTCTTTTTCCACTCGATGTTCACTTCTCTTTCAATCATGATCCTCTGTGCTTGAGGCGAACCTGCACCGTGCATCGACTCGACTTGATATCCAACGGCTCCCAGCCCCATCGAAATGTTCTCTATGAGCCTAAGCATTCGGAGTCTTGACTCCGTTGGGACTGCCTTGTCACCCTTCAAGTATTTGTTCATGTATTTTCCGATTTCCGGATTCTTGAAATCTTTCTCTGATGGTAAAGTTACCATTAGACCGCCCGCGATGTCTTCCGATAATCTGGCTATCTCGTAGGGAAATCTGGTTACGTTGTGCTTGCAAATGTTTGACAATAAAATGTCTACTAGATAGGTTCCTGAAGGTGTTTTGCATCCCTCAGCCGAACAGGATATTCCGCAAGCGTATATAGTTTCGTTCAGATGATTCATCTCAACTATTTTATCCCTTATGTGTGATGTTCTTGCCACCCCATTGTATTCGGCGATCGTTGCCGCTGCACCAATCAGCACGTCCCCAACGCCCGCTTTACATCCACCATAGCTTTGCCGATGATACGCTGAAAATGCGTTGACGAGAGGCCATGCAAACTCGTGTTCTCCTGCCATGAACACCCTTCCCCACGGTACAAAGACGTCATCGAAAATTATCATAGCCTCCTGTCCGCAATATCTTGCGTTTCCCAAATCGATCTCTATGTCTTCAAGCTTCCTTAAATCACAAGATTGTCTACCATAAATGTAGATTAACCCTTCAGTATCGCTTGGAATCGCGAAGGATACCGCATAATCTTTATCTTCCTCGCGCATCGCTCGAGTTGGCATAACAATTACTTCATGGGAGTTCACCGCGCCGGTTTGATGGACTTTTGAACCCCTTACAACAATTCCATCATTCCCTTGTTCGACTATTCTCAGATAAAGGTCTGGATCTGCTTGCTCACTTGGTCTTAGACTCCTATCGCCCTTTGGATCCGTCATCGCGCCACAACACATTAAATCATTTCCTTGAACATATTTCAGGTATTCAATGAACCTTTCGTAGTACTCAGTTCCAAGCTTTCGATCCATATCAAACGTAACACATGAAAGAGCGTTGAGGGAATCCATCCCGACGCATCGCTGGAAACAGA
>JAOUJL010000197.1 GCA_029883255.1 Candidatus Bathyarchaeota archaeon
GGCAGCAGATTATTGAAGAGAAGGTGGAAATCATCAGCGGTAACTGCATGATCGTAGTCGGTACAAGGCCTGAGATTGTGAAGATGGCGCCTGTTATTCGAGCGTTGGAAGAGAAGGGTTTGTCTTATGTTTTTGTTCATTGTGGACAGCACTACGATTTTAATATGTCTCAGAGTTTTATTGAAGAGCTTGAACTACCAACGCCGGATTACGGGTTTAAGGTGAAGGCTGACTCGTCTGGATTGCAGACAGGGAGAATTCTGTCTTTGATTGAAGGTGTTGTTGAGAAGGTGGAGCCGAAGGTTGTGTTGGTTGAAGGTGACACTAACGGTGTGTTAGCTTCAGCCTTGGCGGCTGTGAAACTTGGGGTTCAGGTTGGTCATGTGGAGGCTGGGCTTCGGAGTTTTGATTTGCGTATGCCAGAAGAGCACAACCGGCGTCTAGTAGATCATATGTCTGCGTTTCTTTTTGCTCCGACTGAGAATGCTCGGGGGAATCTTGAAAGAGAGGGTGTTTGGGGTAAAATCTACGTGACTGGGAATACGGTGATTGATGCTGTGGTGCAGCATCTTCCTATTGCTGAAGGAAAGTCAGGCATTCTGGATGAAATAAGGTTTGAACGGTTTGCGCTTGTCACCGCGCATCGAGCAGAAAATGTTGATGATCGTGATGTGCTTGAAGGTTTTGTTGAGGCTTTTGTTGAGGCTCCGATTCCAGTGGTGTATCCTGTTCATCCGAGGACTGAGAAGCGGTTGCGTCGGTGGAAGATGTGGGAGAGGTTGTCTTTGTCGGAGAATGTGCAGGTTTTGGGGCCGGTTGGGTATTTTGATTTTCTTGTGCTTATGAAACATTGTGAAATGATAATAACGGATTCCGGTGGTTTGCAGGAGGAGGCTACAGCGCCGTCTATTCGGAAGCCTGTTCTTGTCATAAGGCTTTCTACTGAGAGGCCGGAAGCCGTGGAAGCTGGTTTTGTGAAGGTGGTAGGTGTGGAGAAGGAGGGTATTTTGGTTGGGGTGGAGGAGGTTTTGAAAGGGAAAGGTAGGTTGCCGGTTGTTTCGCCTTATGGGGATGGAACGGCTGCTCGAGAGATTGTTAAGGTTGTTATGGAAGAAATGTCTTAGAGAATGTGTGTGCGGCTTGTTTGTTGTGTAATTTGGTTTTTTTGTTGTTTTGGGTGTGGGTTTCTCTCTGTGTCTCTGCAGCTTTAGTCATTATTTCAACATGTCTTCGATGCCTTTCCGTAGGTTCCATTTTGGTTCAAAGTTCAGGAGTGCTTGTGCTTTGGAGATGTCGTAGACGAACACTGGAAAGTCGAAGACTCGTGCTGGTTTGATTTCCATCGTTAAGTCAGTTTTCATAGCGTCAATGCATAGTTCGCATACGTCTTTGATGCTCATGGCTCGGCCCGATCCTATATTGTATGCTCGACGAACGTGTTCTGTTTCAAGGGCTAGGAGGTTTGCTTGTACGATGTCTTTGATGTATATGAAGTCGTTTGTTTGTTTTCCGCCGAAAATTAGAGGTCTTTCTCCTTGTTTGAGGCGTTTCAGAAAGGCTCCGACGGCTCCCCAGTCTTTGCCTTTTCCGTAAACGTAGCCGTATCGTAGAATGACGTATGGTAGGTTTTCACCGTAAAGGAAAATCCATTCTTCTGCTTGTTTCTTGGTTAAACCGTAGATGCTGTCTGGTTCTCTTTTGGCGTCTTCTCGGATGGGAATAGGCGCGTTATGGCTGTAGACAGATCCGGTGGAGCTGTAAACCAGTCTTTCAGCTTTTTTCTCGATGCAAGCTTTAATAATATTAAGTGTTCCTTCAATGTTTACTCTAACGGCTCTTTGGGGGTTTCGTCTTGCTTCGTCAAACTTAGCTATGGCTGCTAAGTGTAGAACTTTGTCTCCTTTCTCAATGATGTTTTTCAAGTCTTCGTCTAGTATGTTTATAGTGGTTATTCTGCATCGTTTGTTCTCTTTGAATTCAATTTTCAATTTGGAATCTGTGATGTCTGTGGCTAGCACGTTGTAGCCTGCGTCGAGTAACCCTCTTACTGTGTGTAGTCCTACGAATCCGTTTGCGCCTGTTACTATAACTTTCATCCGGTCGGGTCTCCACAGTTTCCTTTCGTCTACTTTTTAGGATTTAAGGACATAGTATTCCTGTAATATAATAACTTTAAGTTGCTTCTTTATCCAGATCGACTTAACTCATTTGCGTGCGCCTATGCCTACGCCGCGGTAAGAGAAGCCAGCTTTCTTGCAGTCTTTGGGATTGAAGACGTTTCTGCCGTCAACTATTACCGGTGTAGCAAGGATGCTTTTGAGCCAGTCTAAACGGATATCAACGTATTGCTTATGACGGGTTACGATGACCATGCAGTCCTTGTTTTTCAGGGCGTTTTCCAAGTCGTTTGTGAGAGCTATTCCTTCAAACTCTTTGACGTATGGATCATGGACTACTACTTCTTTGCAGGTGTCTTTGAGGAGGTTGTAGAGGGGCAACGCTGGCGTGTTTCTTGTGTCATTGGAGTCTCCGAGGAATGCAAGGCCTAATATGCATACTCTTGCGTCTTGTAGTTTCACGCCTTTCTCGTGCAATGCTTCTTTTACCAAATCTTTCATATGTTGGGGCATGGAATCGTTTATCTTCCTGCTTTCGACGAGAATCTTAGGTGTAAACTTGAAGCTCCCGTAAGCGTCAAGGCCATGTTTTAGTAGCCATGGGTCTTTGGGCAGACAGTGGCCTCCAGCACCCGCGCCTGGGATATGCATCATTCTGTATGGGTTTTTTGCAGGATCGGATGGGTCATTTGGTAGAGAGTTCACGAAGCGTCTGACTTCGTGGACGTTGACGCCGAGGCTCTCGCAAATCAGGGCAACTTCGTTTGCGAACGCGATGTTGACGTCGCGGTAGGTGTTCTCGGTGACTTTGGCTACTTCTGCTGTGAGACAGTCGGTTGGAAACATCTCCGCTTTGTTGATGTTTTTGTAGAACTTGACGCCGCGTTGAGCACATTTAGGGGTGAGTCCGCCTACAATCCTTGGCATGTACTTCAAGTTGTGAAGTAGGCGTCCGACCATGACACGTTCATAAGAGTACACAAGGTTGAAGTCTTCGCCTGCTTTCATTCCAGAGGATTTTTCTAATATCGGTTTTACGATGTAATTGGTGGTTCCTGGGGCTACGGTGGATTCTAAGATGATCATTGCTCCGTTTTTCATGTGTTTCCCAACAGCGTGGGACACTTCTCTTAGTGACTTGTATCGTGGCATATGATTTTGGTCAACTGGTGTCTGAACGTCGATGAGAATCGCGTCGGCTTTTTTGCAGACGGAGATGTCGTCGGTAACCCTGAAACTGTCTTTCTTCACGACTTTGCTGATGAGTTCTGCTAGGCCTGGTTCGTCGCCTTCGATGGGGCATTTGCCTGCGTTGAGATAGTCGATCTTCCACCCTGACCGCTTG
>JAOUJL010000198.1 GCA_029883255.1 Candidatus Bathyarchaeota archaeon
AGAAAGTTAATGAAACAAGCAATTAATTGGGTGCGCTATCAAAAACTCTTAAGGCTCCTTTGTGGGTTATACGGAAAGTTGAAAGAAAGCATGGGTTGAAAGAAAGGTGAAAGGAAAAACATCAAATTCAAGGTTTGCCACAAGAAACTTGGCTCTGGTCTGCGTTTTCGCGCCTTTGTGCACCATTTTCTCTTTTTGGTCTCTATTTCCAATAATCGGCGCCATTGAGACATCCATCAAAGTAACAGCTGTCATAGCACCGCTAATTGGAATAATACTTGGGCCATACATGGGGGCGTTTGCAGTGGCTTTAGGCGGAGCTGTTGGCACCTCTATAGCGCAAACTGGGCCTTTCGGTGCTCTCAGTTTTATTCCTTGGATGGCTACAGCTTTCTGTTCCGGTCTTCTGTACCGTCGTAAGTGGCGGCTGGTAGCTGTCCTGTATTCAGTGTTGTTGCTAATGTTTGCATTCTACCCTGCAGTGGGGCCAGCTTGGTTGCATCCATACCTCGTTTGGTTCCAGCTTATCGGATTAGCTGTTTTGATATCTCCATTGCAGTTAAAAGCTGTGACGCTTTCACAACATACGAGTGCCAGAGGGCTTATTTTCGGAGTTGCTGTAATCTCTCTTATATCTGCTTTGTTTGGCCAGATTGTCGGTAGCATGATGTTTGAGATTATGTATTGGCCAACAGTATATTCTGAATTGAATTTTTGGGTATCCCTTTGGCAGGCTCTTACCTTTGTATATCCTATTGAAAGAACGATAATCACAGTGATGGTCACGTTTATAGGGGTTCCACTAATTAGGGCGCTTAAGGCGTGGGGATATGAAATAGGAGGAAAGTGAGAATATATGGAGCTTTTTGGGATACACACTCGACTAATCGAGCCTAAAGACAATCTTGTTGACGTAATCCTTGATGGTTTGCGAAGACAAAAGACATCAATGGAAGATAGAGATGTGCTTGTGATCGCCAGTAAAGCTGTTGCCGTTGTTCAAGGGCGTCTTGTGAGATTAAGTTCGATAGAGCCCTCTGAAAGAGCTAAAAAAATCGCTGAGAAATGTAACCTAGAACCTAGTTTTGCGGAAGTTGTGTTGCGGGAGGCGGAGAAAGTTTATGGAGGGGTCTCTAGAGCTTTGCTCACCTTGAAAAACAACGTGTTGATACCAAACGCTGGTGTTGACCACAAGAATGCACCCAGAGGATACGCTGTTTTGTGGCCCGAGAAACCTCATGAAAGCGCTGAGGAAATTCGAAATGAAATCTTAGAAAAGACGGGTAAGCATGTTGGAGTTTTGATCATCGATAGCCGAGTTACTCCACTTCGAATGGGAACAACAGGCGTTGCCATAGGAATGGCTGGATTTGATCCAGTCAGGGACTGCACATCTGCCAAAGATCTTTATGGCAACCCCTTGCTCATTACAAGACACGCTTTGGCTGATGATCTTGCAAGCGCAGCTCATTTGATTATGGGAGAAGCAAATGAGATGGTACCTGCGGTTCTTGTCAAAAATGTTCCTGCGAATTTCAATGAAAAAATCAATCTTGACTCTGCAATAATTTCGGCGAAGGAATGTCTATTTATGAGTTGCATCGCGCAAAATCAGGAATTTCTTGCTAACGTTTACGAATAGGTGTTCAGCTTTTATTGGTTTTAAATCTCTTCAGTTTCTCTATCGTATGTGTTTCCTTTAATCTTTTCATGTACCACGTTCTTTGGGTAGTGTAATAAACGCTTAATGCGATTCCGCAGGCAAGTAGTACATATGCAAGAATGGTGAAAGTTAGTCCGAAGAGGCTGTACGGATGGGACGTAATGTGATAAGGAATAATCAAGAACCATTCAGGATCTGATACAGTGACAGCTGTTAGGATCGTTCCCCCAATCAAGAGCACTACCCCCGCAAGGGTTATTATGTATCCAACGTTCTCGTTGTGTCTAGACTCCTCAGCCTTTTCATGCAGATATTCCATTACAGACAGTTGACTTCACCTCTTCTGCAAATGAACGACACATGCTTACAAACATGATTTGTTCGTCGTTCTTTCTGACATTCTTTTTCTATGGTTTTTGTTACTTAAAGCTTGTTTATTTTGAATACAGATTAAAACAAACTAGAGAGAATTCGGTGGATACTCAATTGACTATTTTTGTGATTGCTTCGGTTTTACGATTTTTGGGACATAAATTGTTGGGCTACCGCATACGGGGCAATACCTAGGCTCTATCTTCTCCTCATGAACCCATTTGTGTCCACACTTCAAACATATCCATTCTGGCAAATTTTTCACCACGCTTGCTTTCAGAACTTTGGTTAATAATTTTTAGACACTTAAATCTTTACATGGAATTAACGTCTACATGAAGCGTTCAAGTTTCGTTAACCCAATGACTTCGTCAAAGTCCAATCCCATTGCGTCAAGAACTTGAGCAAAAGTTGAGTGCATATGTCCCACATATTTGTCTACGTCTACTTCACTGTTGGAAGCCAGTTGAACAGGTTTTACATGAGGCTCCTTCGTCACCTTCACAAAACTTATCAAGTCTCCTGCTTTCAACTCGTATCCCTTTTGCCGAAGGACTAACGCTGCCTTTACGTGCTGTGGTGTAGTCTTAGTGTATCCTTCAGGAATCTTTCCAAGTGCCACGTGAAACGCTAGTTCCTCAGGGCTTTCTCCCCATTCACGTCGCTTCAGTCTAAAATAACGTTCTCGAATAATTTGTTGGATATCTTTTTTTGCCTCTTCGAATTCTGTGGGAGATTTTACTCGACCTAACCGCTCCTCCATTTGGTCAAAGGCATTCTTGATGAAGACTGGGATGTGCCTCTTCTTTCCCGTCATTCCCTTAACATCTACACTTCCATCGGGAAAAATCCCGAGATAATTCTTCTTTCTCGAACTAAAGACCGAGTAGCGGTAGATTTTGTCTACGTCCATTTCCATTCCTAACTTATGTTCTGACCATTTCATCAAAGCTTTTATTTGCGCCTCAGACGGTCCTCTCAAAAAGATGCTGTCCGTGTCTCCGTAAATAACCTCAATTCCTAACTCTCGAGCTTTATTTATCGTCTGCGTTATGACATGCCTTCCGATGGCGGCTGTTGCTTCGGCCACCGGTGGACAATACAAATCAAACTTTTCTGCCCCGAACACGCCATAACTCGCGTTAAGAATAACTTTCAAAGCGCTTTGTATAACATCATACCAACTTCGAGATTCGTGAGATAATGTTTTGTCTCTAGATTTCGGTTTATACCATTTAACTCTGAGGTCTCTGAGCGAGCCTATCAGCAAACTTTCAATTGCTCTATCCTTCTTACAAACCCAGTGAGGGGTGCCGGGAACTTTATTATCCTTACATTCGCTGTGAGCACAACGAACAGACTGATAACCCAAATTGTGGACCTTGATTATGGACGGGTACAGGCTGGCAAAATCC
>JAOUJL010000199.1 GCA_029883255.1 Candidatus Bathyarchaeota archaeon
AGCGGATTGTGGTTACCGACTTGGGAATTGATGTTTTCGAGACTCTTCGAAAACATTGCCCAGAAGTAATTTCGGTAGAGTTCACTCGAGGACTTGAGGAAAAGATGGAACAAGTTCAAAGTGGTAACGAGAAGAGGGAGAACATCCTCATAGACGCTGTTAATCAATTAAAACCATTGCTGGAGGAGTTTAAGCAAAAGGAGGAGACAATAGGTCAAACGTTAAGTAATGCTATTAAAAGAGCGCGAATGCAAGAACGGATCATAGGCAACTGCCCGAACTGCGGCACAGGTCAATTGATGATTTTGTACTCACGAAAAACGAGGAAACGCTTCATCGGCTGCACCAACTATTTCAAAGGCCTCTGCAAAACCTCGTTCCCCCTTCCCCAACGAGGAACAGCGAAACCATTAGGGAAAAACTGTAAATCCTGCGGATGGTCACTAGTGCAGATAAGGATGCGGGGTAGAAGACCGTGGAGACTGTGCTTCAACCCCGAATGTCCATTAAAGGAAGAAAGGAGGAAACGCGTTGAAATGCAAAATCTGCAATAGAGAAGCGATAAATGAATATTGCGAATTACATGAAAAAGCAAACAAAAACATCATGGAGAAGTACAACGCTTGGAACAAAGCGCTGAACATCTCATGGAAGGAATATTTAAATGAGATAGCTAAGAATCCGTATACAGGCTCTTCAGCAAAAGAATTAGCCGAGTACTTGATGAAAACAGGAGAATGAGAACACTGACAAGCCGAATTAAAAGGAGTTTTTCTTCTCTTGCTTATTTTATGCAAAAAGGCTATTGGAAAATAGTAACTGCTAGGCCGTCAGTCGCCGTTGTCACAGCTATAGTGATCGCCGCTTCCATTTTTCTGCTAGCGGGTGGAGTCTACAATCTCTTAGAAAAACCCCTGACGTTGTGGTGGACCGGTGAGAGATTTGTTTTTTATTATCCCTATTCTCTGAATGAGCAATTTGTTCTTGAAAGCGTATTTATTATGATATTTTATGCTCTCGGAGCGCTAGGTTTCCTCTTGACGTATCAAAGCACAAAATACGCCTACAGACCCCGCCAAGCATTCATTCTACTGTTAACGGGTTCTCTTCTCATTTTTGCTGCTTACATATGCGTTGAATACGTTTTCATGGGTAGATTTCGCAGGGGATAAAGAATCTATCCTTCGGAACCTACTGGTGCCCACTAACTGAAAGAGTTTTCTTTTTTCGTAGAAAATTTCCTAAGAAATTAGTCAAAAGGTGAATAGGAGGCGTTATCACGATAATTATCATAACTATAAGCAAGGGCGGCGGCGAAACTGGAAGAGAAAAAAGGAGAGCCACTACTGCAAAGTCAAGCTGGTCTGCTATGGGAAATGAGGAACCAGGACGAAGCCCCAGTCGTCGTTTCAAGAAAGATTCGATCAAATCACCGACCAAGGCTCCAAGCGAGAGCATGAATCCAAGCGATATGCTGAATTGAAATTGAAGTGCTTCTTTGAGAAAATTGTTAGATTGAAGGAAGATGTACTGAGCGAAACCCACAAAAGTTCCAACAGCCAATCCAACAAAAAATCCTCGAAACGTTTTATGCGAGCCCAGTATCGGTTTTCCGTCTAAGAATTTTTTGCCCGCATCGATAGGCGCACCCCCTCCAAAAATCACGGGTGCCGCATTGGCGCAATAAGCTGGAAATATGAAGTACAAGGCATTAATGATGTCAATGACTATAGTTATTGGCATGCCCCATCTCCAGTTCATTTGATTCAGGAAGGAAAAAAAGTTAACGGTCATAATCGCTAATGCCAGTTCCTTTTATAGCCAAATGACATGTGGCGGTCCGTTTGTATTTTGGATTTTTTTCTAGGCGGACTTTTATCATGCGTGTTTGATCGGTGTGTCTGAAATCAAGCACTACCTCCGACCAGAACTTTAGAACCCGTGTAGCCACGGGTTCCACTCTAATCGAGTCTTCAACAAAGATACTTCGAACCTGGCTGGTGATAAGAACCGCTATTTCATGGGTTATTGCAGCTTGAGCTAGGCACGCAATTTGCCTGTTCAATTCTCGATTTAATGCAAACGTTTCTTTTTTGCCTCCTATCTCAACGCGGTATAACGATGTGATGGTGTCAACGACTACTAATCCGACTTTTCTGGTTATGTACTCGTCAAGATGATCTATTGCAAGGGCTTGTTCTTGAAAGGTAGTTGGCCTCACTAAGATTATCAAGGGGGAGACCTTTTCAGGATCATAGTAGGCTATTTGGGACAGTCGTGTTGTAGAAAACGTGCCATCTGAGTCTATAAAGACCGTTTTGTACCCTATTCTGGCGCAGTTAACGGCGCATTGAGTAGCGAAAGAGCTTTTACCCGTTTCAGCCTCTCCGTAAACAAGAGAGATTTTCTTAAGGGGAAGCCCGCCCTCTAACAGTTTATCAAGCGAATTACAACCAGTCGGAATCACGCCTTGCAAGGGCTCCACGTAAAAGCGAGTAATAAACCTTAAAGTTAATAGTTTTGTCTCTCATTAACGTAAAGGGGCTCTAATGAAAGCGAATAAAGTGAAGATAGCGCTTGCAACAGTATCTGGTAAAGCCTACTACAAATTAGTAAAAGAACTTAAACAAAGAAAGTTACCCTTCCTGAGTCTAATCCCCAGAGACCATGTTCCCTTAAACATTAAAGTTGTGATCACAACCAAGGAGGAACAACACTTAGTCAAGCATCCAAACATTCTTGTTTTCAAAGATGAAATGACCCCCACAATTATCGTTGATGAAGCAATTCGGGTGGCTCAGGGAAAGCGAGACTATGATCGAGTAATTGTTGGGATAGACCCTGGCAAAACCTTTGGCGTAGCAATTACAGCTGATGGGAAGGTCCTTGAAACAGTCACATGTTCAAGTTTGGAAGAAACAGTAAACACGGTTCTAGAGTCTTTAAACAGAACCCCAGCTACGGTTAACGTCGTGAAAATAGGAAACGGCGCCCCCATCTACGCTGAAAAACTGATACATTTATTAAACATGTCTTTACCGAAGAGAGTTGTCATAAAAATAGTGAGCGAAGCAGGAACAAGCCATTTCATGAGAGAAACCACCCATCGAAGAGGCTCTAGAGATATGATGTCTGCCATAAAAATCGCCGAGAGAAACGGTCAAATTTTTTCTAGGAGGAAGAGAACGCAGTGAAATATACGGTTAAGAAAGGGAAAACCTTAGTTGTCGATGGTCCAGCATCTGTAAGCCTTCTCGCTGGAAAGGTTGAGGTTCTAGGTGCAGCTGTTAGAGCGGGAGAAAAAGTCGTGGTGCGAGAGGGAAAACGTGTGCCCTTTGAGGCTAGGAAAAAGGCTGTTTTTGATTTGATGCTGGGTGAAGGTGCTTCTTTTGAAGAAGTCGATGAAAGCACCATTCCTTCCTCTTGGGAAAAGG
>JAOUJL010000200.1 GCA_029883255.1 Candidatus Bathyarchaeota archaeon
GGCCCAACGGATATATCGAACCGCTTCAAGCTGTTTACCATACAAAATCAGCTCTGACTGCAACAAAAACTGCTTTGAAAGAGAAAAAACTTGACTTGCAGTCTATGATAGCCCACTTGAAGAGCATACGATATATTTCGACTCTAGTTCTCAAGCAAATTGATTCTGAGTTGTCAACCTTTTTCAACATTAACACTTTGGAAGACTTGAGAAAAGCGGAATACAGGTTCAAAGTCGATACCAAAATATCTTAGCGTAGTTTTCGGTGTGTGCTGTGAAAATTTTGTGTGTGGATCCAGAATTCAGATTTCGTTTTCATAACATATATCCACTACCTAAGACTAAACTAATGAGGAAATGGATAGAGGTGCACTTCATGGCCTCTGGAAAACCTGAGCAGATTGCGCCGTTCCACTTCTGCCTCGATATCGGTGGCTATACAGGCATAAGCGCAGCGTCCTACGAAGATTTCTTGACAGGTATCAAACAGGTTAAGGCAAAATCCTTGAGTTTCCATCTTCAGCGGAGAGACTTCCAAAAATGGGTGGTAGATATTCTTAAAGACAAAAAGTTGGCGAAAGACATAGCAAAAGTGAGGAAACAGAAGCTTCGTGGGCAAGCTTTGAGAAATCGTCTCTACCGCATAGTGTATGAGCGACACAGGGAATTGACAAACAAGAGTCACTGATGTATATATGATGGCTCCAACATAAGAGCCTGGTGTCTACTAATTTTTCTTTGCGAAGATTTCTGCCTTTGTCAAGAGTTTTTCTATATCATTTTCTGAGTGCGCAGTGCACAATGCACCTGTGCGCGTTGGAAGGAAAAAAACTCCGTTCATAATCAAGTGCTTATGATAGTCTAACAATTTTCCTCGGTCTGCTCGAAAAACGTCACGAACGTCTTTCACCTTTTCGCGCGTGAAATGCGTGTGTAAAAGCGAGCCCGCACCAGTAACTTGAACATCAACACGATTTCTCTCAAAGATGTCGGAAAGTTTCTGTCGAAGGTTGTCTCCACGCTTGTTCAGTTCATTCAACAGTTGTCCATCTTGGAGCAATTTTAGTGTTGCTAAACCTGCAGTCATAGTGATAGGGTTTGCGCAGAATGTTCCTCCGTGAAAGGAGAATTTCGGTCGTTCATAAAGAATAGGATTCATGTGGTCCATGATTTCTCGGCGGCTTGTAAATGCGCCGACTGGGAACCCTCCTCCAAGGATCTTTCCCATCACCGTAATATCGGGTAGGATTCCATAGTGTTGTTGTGCTCCTCCAGGTGCTAGTCTGAACCCTGTTATGACTTCATCGAAGATTAGAAGTATCCCCTTCTTGGTGCACAATTCTCTCAGACCTTTTAGAAATTCTCTTTCGGCTGGAATGCAACCTCCAGCTCCCTGCACAGGCTCTATGATAATAGCAGCAAGTCTTTCATTTTTTATCCTTCTTCTCACTTCTTCGATGTTGTTGAATGGAAGTACAATTGTATCCCTCAAGGCTCCGGATGTTAATCCGCCGGATGCGGCAACATCCAACGGGGGCTTGATAGCTACATCGAGAGCGTCGTAGCCTCCGTGCCATCCGCCTTCAAACTTTGCGATCTTGTCTCTGTTAGTGTACGTGCGGGCTAGTCGTGTAGCGTACATGTTTGCTTCGGTTCCGGAGTTCGTGAAGCGAACCATTTCAGCGCTTGGAACCATCTTCGTTATCTGTTCGGCTAGGGCGATTTCGAGTTCGTGGGCTGTTCCATAGTGGGTCCCATTTTCGATTTGTCTTCCAACTTCTTTCATGACTTCTGGTGGACTGTGTCCCAAGATGAGGGCAGTGTGGCCGAGCCAGAAATCTACGTATTCGTTTCCATCTACATCGGTCAGTTTGCTTCCCTTCGCTTTCGCGGTGTAGAAGGGATATGGGTCTATGTGTCGGATGAAATATGAGACTCCAGCGGGAAGAACCTTCTCAGCTTTTTGATACAGTTGCTGAGACTTGGGCGTTTTAGACATGTAGTGGTTCAGCATAGCTAAAACTCTCCTGTATTACAAGCTTTATGTGTCTTCAGATTATAAAAACTAACAGTCTATTCATTCACCACATTTCCTGTTAGGCTTTCCTTGGATATAATTGATAGTTGTTGTTGTGATTTCAGTTTTTGTCTTACAGACTTGTACGTGTGCACTTGTAGAAATTTTTAAAAAATAGGATAGCGCGTACGTTTTCAGCGGATGCTCATCTTAATTCTGAAAGTGTCCCAGTAGTGGAAGATTTGAGTTGCATACGCGCCCATGAGCCATTTTTGGCGTTTGATTTTTCTCATGCTTCCACCTGTGGCATATTGCATTGTGGGTTTGTGTTTCCCCGATATAATATTATGTCGTAAGATTTAATAAACATTTCGATTCTATATTGTTACTCCATATTAGAAGTTCTGTGTACTTGCAGGACCGATTTATCAAAAACGCGCGCATAGGTCCTTAAATTTAACGCTAGACTAATACATTATGGTGCGGAGCAGAAATATACAAAAGGTGCTGAAATATGAGAGCTGAAAAATGGCTTATTTCAGTTTGTGGTTTGAACTGTGCAAAGTGTGACATGTATGAAGCTGGTCATGGGAACGAAAAAATGCGAGACGAAGTAGCAGAGTGGTTTAGAAAGGAACGCAATGAGATTATCGAACGTGAAAAGATAAGATGTGATGGATGTAGAGGTTCACTTGAGGGTCATTGGAGTTCGGATTGTAAAATGATGTTATGTGCTAGAAAGAGAGGGGTTCAATACTGCTTTCAATGTGAAGACTTCCCATGCACATTCCTCAACGAATTCAGCTCAGATGGCATACCTCATCACAAGAAGACTGTTGAGAACTCGAAAAGAATGAAAGAAAACGGAATCGAAGCATGGATTGCGGAGCAGAAAACAAAAGGGCAATGCCTGTTCTGCCCATAGAAACGTGGAGAGAAAGGGCGAGAACGACATTATCACACGGAACACTTATCAATTTTAGTCTTGATATCTTGGAGGGGTGAAGCATGTTGGCATTGCAATTTGAAACAGGGTCTCTTTCAAAAGAGGAAATTGAGGCTATTTTAGACAAACTTCCAGTTGACATATCCTTTATTGATAATGAAGACGCTGTAAAATACTTCAATAAGTTCGGAGAAAGGATTTTTGTTCGACCAAAGGCTGTCATTGGAAGAAAAGTGCAATTATGTCATCCAAAGAAAAGTGTTCATATAGTGAATAAGATTTTGGAATCTTTCAAGACGGGTAAGAAAGATGTGGCCGAGTTCTGGATTCAGATGGATAACCGTGTAATTAACATCAGATATTTCGCTGTAAGAGATAAGGATGGAAAATACTTGGGAACTATGGAAGTAACGCAAGATATAACCGACATCAAGAAATTAAG
>JAOUJL010000201.1 GCA_029883255.1 Candidatus Bathyarchaeota archaeon
ACTGGGTGGGATAGAACGTAACTGAAGGCAAAGAAAAGCTAGGGCTACGATTTTTAGAGCTCCACAGAAACGTAGAAAAATTGTAGGGGGCTATACAGGGGGGTAAAGAGAGAGACGTGCAAATAATGTGTCAAACACAAAAAGGCGAAATGTTATTAAGAAAAATCGTGTGATAAACTTGACGACTAAACATAAAGGCGTGATCACAAAATGAAAGTTGCCATAAACGGATTCGGAAGAATAGGAAGACTCCTATATCGAGCAGCACTAGAAACAAAAACAGACATAGACTTTGCAGTGGTAAACGACCTAACAGACGCAAAAACCCTGGCACACTTGCTGAAACATGACACAACCCACGGACCACTACCATTCGACGTAAAAGTCAAAAACGGAAACATTATGGTCGACGGCCAAAAACTAACCGTCATAGCGCAACCAGACCCAGCAAAACTACCATGGAAACAAATGGGCGTCTACCTAGCCGTAGAATCAACGGGAAGATTCCGCAAAAGAGAAGACGTGGCAAAACACCTGCAAGCAGGAGCAAAAAAAGTACTAGTCTCAGCTCCAATGAGCCCAGCTAAAAGTGCAGACCTAACCGTAGTTTACGGCGTGAACGACAACAAATATGACCCCAAGAACCACCACATAATCTCCCTAGCCTCCTGCACAACAAACTGTGTATCGCCAGTAGCCAAAGTGCTAAACGACAAATTCGGTATCAAAGCAGGGCTCATGACAACAGTCCACGCAGTCACCAACGACCAACGCCTACTCGACATGCAACACAGCGATCTAAGAAGAGCCAGATCAGCAGCCTTCAACATGATACCAACAACGACAGGAGCAGCAGTAGCTGCCACCTTAACGTTACCAGAGCTTGAAGGAAGAATGAACGGTCTCGCCCTACGAGTTCCAATACCAGATGGCTCTATAGTTGATTTCGTCGCTACACTGAAGAGAGATGTCACGAAAGAGGAAGTCAACGCCGCGTTCAAAACAGCCGCCCAAAAAGAACTGAAAGGAATCTTAGACTACAGCGAAGAACCCCTAGTATCATCAGACCTCATACACAATCCATACTCAGCCATCGTAGACGGCCTCTCCACAATGGTCATCGGAAACCTAGTCAAAGTTCTCGCGTGGTACGACAACGAATGGGGCTACTCAGTCAAGATGGTACGAATGATAGAAAAAATCTGCAAGATGGCTGCATAACCAAAAACCGCAAGCAATCTCCCGAACCACCCTTATTCAGGGTTGCATGCATGCATCGGCTTGACAAAAGAGTTAGAGGTGCAACTACCTAAGAGCATTAATAGCTAAAACCTTAATCCTAATGCGCACGCTTATTCTCTCCATGCATGCAGGACGTTAAGATGTTAAAAATGAGAAAATCATTCAAAGAGGATTGGACATCACTTCCTTTTCTCATAGTTTCGAGTACGGGTTTTATTGCAGCGATACTTGATTTTGTTTTTCTACAAAACCTAACATTTCAAGTCTTTGCTCTTGCTGGTTTATGTTTACTGCTAATCGGGGGATACTTGCGTTTCAAGGCACGATTGGAACTTAAGAAGAAAGCGGGATTCAGTAGTCTTTATTCAACATCAAGACTTCAAATTGTAGAAGGTCATCGGTTGGTCAAAGATGGGCTTTACAAACACGTTAGACATCCATTATACTTAGGGGAGACAATAAGGAATTTTGGTTTGGTCCTAATTTTTTCAAGTATTTATGGGGTATTATTCATAGCGGTGGGGACAATTTTCCTTCTCTTACGTATAAGGATTGAAGAAAAAATGCTGATTGAGGCATTTGGCGAGGATTATAAAGAATATCAAAGAAATACGAAGAGGATAATACCTTATATCTATTAACGAATTCAAATAGGCATGCATGCAATCTAACAAGCCACTAAAACAAATCCATGCATGCAAAGAGTAAAACGATACATTTTAACGTTGTCCAGAGTTTTTGGTCTATCTGAAGTGGCAGCAGGCTTCATTTTGCTTTGTCACTAAGCATTTGGAACATGATAGGTGCAAGTGAACCGTAAGCGAAAAGGGAGCACTCTTCCTCTGCACGGTGTACGTCCTGTTTATTCTAAAATAAGTGGGCATATTTATGTTAATCTTCTGAAATGACACAAGGATACTAGATCCCGAAATTTATACGTAAAATCTCTCGCTCTGCAGTGAGGAGTTGTCATTGTGTTCTCACGTCAATTTGGTAGTGTTTGCATGCTTTTAAGACATCTTTCTTGAGGTTGGCGTCGATTTCTGGGAGGGGTTTAAGGGATTTATGCGCGGGTTTGAAAAACTTATTTTCTGCTTTCCAGAAATTCTTTTCGCATAAATCCGGGGAATGGTGGCAATATGTTTTCTTCCTCAAATTTCTTTTTTATCAATTCTGTGATCTTGGACTTGATAAATTCCTCGTTTTCAGGGGCATTTATCCAGAACAGAGACTCTATTTCTGTAGTCCATTCTTTGCTCCGTACAATAAACCTTATTTCTCTTCTTTTCTTTTCGTCCACGACAACGTTTGGGTGGCTTCTGAGAACGCTCTCTATGGCTTTCTTGGCTTTTTCAATGTCGAAGACATAGTCGATGTAAGAAATGATGGATGCTACGGTCTCCTTCTTCCCGCCAGTGAGATTAACTATGTTCTGTTTTAACAGCATGGAATTTGGGATGATGATTTCGTTTCTATCGTAAGTCTTCAGTTTGGTTGTTCTGAGGGTTATGTCCGTAACCACGCCCGTCAAGTTCTCGACTTTTATTACATCACCGGTTCTGTAGGTCTTTGCTGAGATTATCAGTAACCCAGAAATCCAATTTTCAATTATGTCCTTCAATGCAAAGCCGATTATTAGAGCTCCAATTCCTAAACCGGCAACTAGCCCTGTCACATCAATTTCAAAGGTCCATAAAACCAAGATAATTGCTGCAGAATAGACAATTAGCTGAAAGAATCTCTGAATATTGGCAAGGCGTCCCCTCTGAACCTTAATTTTTTCTTCTGCAACTCTTACTAACCGATTGAAAATCTTCACTAATATGAAGCTGGCGATGATTATCACGACAACTTGCACAATCAAAAAAATGAAATGCGAAGTTATCGGCAAATCGAACATGGATTGCTACCCTACTCTACTTCCATACCTTCGCAAGATAAGTATTTCTCGTAGAATTGCTAGAGCTCCAATTATCGTATGCCTGTTATGCCTAAGACGATTCTCGATATTCTATTCAACAGAAACGTAATGGACAACATTAAGAATGCATGCATTGATTATTCTGATGTTGGATTTGTTGCTTCTAACATTAAGAAACCAACAAGTAAAGCAACAAGTTTGGAAAAACCTATTTCTCTCAAAAAAACAATGAAACTTATG
>JAOUJL010000202.1 GCA_029883255.1 Candidatus Bathyarchaeota archaeon
GATGGTGCGACATGGTCAGACTGGACAAACACGACAATGATTAATGAAACCGAAAACACTTTCGTTGGCGGCGTACCCGGGTTCTCAATTGACACACACGTTCAATACATGATATTCGCAAAAGACAATTCAAACAATAGCGCCGTAAACGACAACGCAGGAGAGTATTATGTTTACACAGTTGTGCCGGAGTTCCCGTCAATGCTGGCCTTGCCGCTACTTATGACAGGAACACTACTATCAGCGATCTTACTAAAGAAAAGGAAAAGTCCAACAAGACAATGCGCGCGCAGCGGTTAAACATTTAGATGCTTGATGCTGGTGATATCTCCACCAAAACACTTCTCTTTTTACCATTTCCCAAATGAGTTCTTCCGGAAAACAGCTACACTTCAATGAAACCTTTCGTGTACAGATAATATCCATTTCCAGTCGTTACGTGCGCGCGCATTCTATTTTGCGAACTCGCGTTTTGATCCATTCTGTCACATTTTCTTCTGTCATCTTCTCAGCTTGACTCTGTTCCTCTAGTTTTTCTTCTATGAGTGCCAACAGTTTCTCGGGTTTGAAGGGTTTTATGACGTAGGCGTCAGCTCGGTGGTTTAGGGCTTCGACGGCATTTTCTAGGCTGGGGTATCCAGTGATTATGATTTTCACCATTTTGGGTAGGGTCTCTTGCATGGTTGTGAGTAGTCTTGTGCCTTCCATGTCTGGGAGCTTGATATCTATCAGCGCTAGGTTGTAGAACTTGACTTTTGACTTTTGTATGGCTTCTTGTCCGGTTTTTGCGGCGTCTATGCTGTATCCCTTTTGCTGAAGTATGGTGCTTAGGGGTAGACGTATGTTTGTGTCGTCCTCCACTATAAGGATGCTCGGGATACTTGTCGTCACTGTTTTTCACCTCCATTCTCTTGTAAGATAGGCAATTTAACCGTGAAAGTTGATCCTTTACCCTTCTCGCTTTCCACCTTAATTTTGCCGCCATGGCTTTCGACGAATCGTTTGCAGATTGCTAGGCCCACACCCATGCCCTTAGCCTTCCTAGTGAAGAAAGGAGTGAAAATCCTTCTCATGTCTTCTTTCGGTATGCCGATGCCTGTGTCTTTGAAACTAACTTCAACAAATTCTTTTGTTTTCTTGGTTGAGATTTCCAAGGTTCCTCCTTTCTCCATTGCCTGCATTCCGTTCATAGCTAAGTTCATAAAAACTCGTCTTACCATGTCTTTGTCAGCCCTTATTTTTGGAAGGTGACTTAGTTTTGTGACAAGTTTCACGTTTTCTGGTGTTTCAACTTGTGACAGAGTTTCCCTTATTATGGCGTTGATGTTGGTTTTCGTGAGTGTGAGTTCTTTGGTTGCTGAGAAATCGTGAAGATCTCTTATTATCTTGTCTGCGTAGTTGACTGAATCGCTGATGACTTTGAGCATTTCCACCGCTTCTTGTGAAATTGGAATAGAAGGGAGAAGACGTGGCAGTTCATTGTTGAGGTAGTATGCTGCGATTTCTATGGATTGCAAGGGATTCCTCAAGTCATGTCCCACCATAGTGGCTACTTCTCCGATAGCTGCTAGTTTTTCCAGCTTCAAATGCTCCTCTTCCATTCGTTTTCTCTCTTTTATATCTCGTATAATGACGAGGTTCGCAGGGCGACCTTGATAATCTATGAGGGTGGAGCTAGCCTCAATTGGAACGCGTTCCCCAGTTTTGGCTATCAATTCCAATTCAGCTAGTGGTGGAACTGTTTCTGCTCGCATTATCCGCATATATCCTTCTGTTGCAAGTTGGAGATATTCTTCGTCCACTACATTTTCAAAAGGAAGCCCGATTATTTCTTCTATTGAATAGCCGATAATTTCTGCGGCTTTCTTGTTTGCGAAGATCACTTTTCCATCTTGAATCATTGCAACTCCATCGCTTGCTTCCTCTACTAGAACAGAGTACCTTTTTTCCGATTCTAACAATTCTTCAGTTCTTACTCGAACAAGCTCTTCTAATTGTTCTGAATATTGCCTTATCTTTTCCTCCATCTTCTTGCGTTCGGTGATGTCAGTTACTGTTCCAAGGATGGCGTTCTCTCCCTCGTATTTTATCAATTTTGACGTGAGTATTGCCTCTATTTTTTTTCCTTCTTTGGTGACAAGTCTATATTCGTATGGAATAACCTCTTTATCCTTCATGTGCCTGCTGAAATTTGACTTCACCAGGTCTACACTTTCTTGCGCGATCAAAGTCAAGAAGCTGAAATCTGGAGAGTAAAACTCTTTCTTTTTGTATCCCGTAACATCCTCGCATTTCTTATTGGCATAAACTATTCTGCCTTTTTTGTTGATAAAAATCATGTTTGGCGACTGTTCGGCAAGGTTCCTGAATTTTTCCTCGCTCTCCCTCAAAGCTTCTTCTGCCTTCTTTCGCTCGGTGACGTCTCTGAATATGACCAAGTCTGCTGGTTTTTCCCCGTATTCGATCTTTGTTGCATTTACCTCGAATGGTATTTTTTTTCCGTTTTTCGTGAGCCCCTCAACTTCATACGGCGCTACATTAATTCCCATCATTCTCTTAACCAAATTCTTCATAAGAAGGGCTTTGCTTTTCGCTGTCGCGATTTCTATCCTCAGGAAATTCTTTTCAAGTAGCTCTTCCCTTTTGAAACCTGTTATTTCTTCCGTCTTATCGTTAACTGCCAAAAATTTTCCCTTTTTATCAACAATAACCACAGGATCAGGCATGCGGTTAAACAAAGTTTGGAATTCCTTTCTGGATTCATTAAGTTCCTCTTCTTTACAGAGGCCTTCGACCGAACTTTGCACGCCCTCATGTTTTAACAACGGCACCTTTCCTCAACTCCTTTATGTAGTCTGAAAACGCGTAACCCTTCTTCTCCTCAATTTTCAACTCAAGCCTAGAATACAGATTCTTGAGAATCAATTTCTCTATCACTTGTGCCCCTGAACCCAGCAGCTTTTTCAAGCCAGTGGAGAAGACCTCGGTTTTCTCAGCAATCTCTTCTCGCTTCAGATGGCAGTTATTCTCCAAAAAACTGCAGATAACCTCGGTACCAGTTTCTCTGAAAACCTCCCTCATCGTATCATCTATCACTTTGAGCAGAAGATCGTCCAACGTTTCAATGACGTAAAGCCGCCTAGTCACCCCAATAACTTCCGCAAACAATGCCGCTTTGCGAAGTCAAAGGTTTCAGAACTATCGGATTTAACTTGTATGAAAGTAGAGTCCGTATCGGGAGTTTGGATTTCGAATCAGGTATGCGAGCGCGATCCTGTCTGAATATCTTATAGTGGGCTATTCGCCGGTAGCAGTCTTGTATGCCTCGTCCTTCATGTAATCGAATGATGCCATATGCTTTGGCGTAACGACTATCTTC
>JAOUJL010000023.1 GCA_029883255.1 Candidatus Bathyarchaeota archaeon
GATTTCGCTTCGGTCTGCGTAATATCCCACGTATGTGAAATTGTTCCACGCTAGTGTGTACTGGTGACTTGTCTTGTTTGCTTCTTTAATTTCATTCCACGCTGTCTTTATCAGGTCATGGGGTTCGGTAATCCACGTTTGATAATAGTCTTGAATGATTTCCTGCAAAGTCTGATTATAGCCCTCAACATGTGGAAAGCTCTGGTCAAACGGGCTGTATTCCGACGGAAACTCGGTTGCGTCTCGGTGCATGGGCAAACGATATTTTCCGATTATGTTTTGTGCTCGTTCAGTTAGAACGTAGTCTACGAATGCTTTCGCTTCACTGAGATATGTACCCTTAGTGAATATGGCAATTGGGTCTGGTTGCAGGACTGTAGCGTCAAGATATGTAAAGTTCGCGTGAGGAGCAGAAACCATCATCGCATCGAATCCCTTGGAATCTGGGACAACTGCCAAGGGTAGGAAATTTGATGCGACTTGCCATGTGCTGTACATTTCGTTAGCATCGTAATGTCTGATGAAAGCAGATAGTTTGACCAGATATTCCCATCCGTTAGTCCAGTTTTCGCTCTCAAGAATTAGCATGACAAAGGGTGATATGAGTTCAGACGTGGTGGGATCGGTCATGGTTATATTTCCTTCGTATTTGTCAAGCGTTAAATCTGCCCAACTCTGAGGTCTAGGCAAACCTTCGCTGATGAGGTGATCCTCGTTGTACATTACTCCTAAGCCGTACAAACTTGCTGCGTACCAACGCGGAGTGCTTTGGCTTAAATCAACCAAGGGGCAGGAGTAACAGGTTTCGTCTATTTCATCATTGACAAATGGGGTTGCGTTATAAGCAAGCAGAGCACTGCCTGCCTTTTCAAAGAGGGAGAGTGGCCCGCCCCACCAAATTTCTGCGTTAGGCTTCCACGGAGCGGTTGTTGCCTTTTCGTACGCGATTTGCGGGTCAGTTCGTGTCAGCGTAACCTCTACGGGACGCCCGTACCATTCTTTGAAGTCGGCTATCACTTCGTTTATCATCTGGTCTGGTTGATTGTGAAGAATATGGAGGCGTGGGGGGTGAGGTACGACGTAAATGTAATAACTTGCGCTCACTATGCTGACCGCAAAGATTCCGGCTATAACAACGACAAAGATAGTGGAAATGGATAATTTCAGTGTATGTGAGCCTCCTTGACAGTGCAACCATACAAAAGAATTACGTTAATAGTTTTCGGTTAAAGAACCTCAAAAACCACTAGTATTTTGCTTTTCCCTCTAACGGTGGAAATATCATCCGCAGACTCCCTTCATTTTGTCTTAGATGCCCCCTTTAGTCACGTCTAAATATGAAAACCTGTCAATACTACAAGGCACTAATAGCAATGCTTGGAGTGAGTGAGATGGGCAAACGTATGGAAAGATGGATTGCCTGCCTGATGGTTGGACTGGATGAGCATGTTGATGAGGAGACACGAGCCAAATTGTTGGAGCAATGCGGGCGACAATGCATATCTCAGAGCTTCATCAAGAAGGCTCAAGGCATTTACCAGAAATCGGAGAATATAGATGAGTTTCTAGACAAGTTTGGGAAAATCTACAAGCACCTACATAGAGAAGGAGACAAGATCTACATTGTCTACCCCAAATGTTACTGTTCGTTCGTGAACAAAATTCTCCCAAGCAATCTCTCGGCAACATACTGCAACTGCTCTCGAGGATGGGCGAAGGCGTTGTTTAAGGGAGCTTTGGGAAGATCAGTTGAAGTCATCATGGAAAAATCAATTGTAAAAGGAGATAAACAGTGTAAGTTCCAAATCGTCTTATAAATGCGTGCGATCTTTGACACAATGGTTAGACCAAGATCTCTTCACTTATTTTTACCCTGCCGTTTTCGATGAGTATTCCCTCTTTCTCTAAAAGGTTCCTTCTTGATTCGGCTCCTTTTTTCTCTCCTCCGAATCCGCCATCAGATTTGACAACACGGTGACATGGAACTACGGGTGCAAGCGGGTTCTTATGTAAGGCATTGCCGACAGCCCGGTAAGCATGTGGTTTACCGATTTTTTGAGCTATTCTCTTGTATGTGCTAACCTTTCCCTTCGGGATCTTGAAAGTAGCAACTAGGACCGCTCTTTCGAATTCCGTCTTATTCCCTAAGAAACTGATTACGTCTTCCTCGCTTTTGACCTCCTCTTTCTTCATACACCATCCCTTCTACAACACACATCTAGACCCCGTTTTTAAGTCTTAGCACGCGCATGTGTAGCATCGGAATTCCCTAGATTCCATCTGAACCCTACGCTTTTGGTTGAATTTGAGTATATCGCTGATATCTATGGTAAACCGATGTTTCGTAAGAGAAAGGAGAAGTAGAAGAATACTGTAAGAATTGGGGAATTTTGCTTTTCACCCAAACATTTGGGACGTCACCCGCAAACCCCCTTTATTGGACCAAAAAGGGGCTGAACATTCATATGAAAAATAGTACTATGAGTGTGCAATAATCGTGGCACGCCTTATACAGAAGGGCTCAGAAACGATTGGCAGGTCAATTATAGAAACAAGACAGTATCACACTCGCTACCTAAGAGCCATCAACAGTCCTTTGAAGAGAGAGATTCTCAGAGATCTGAAGAAAGGTTGTGCAACCATTGAAGATCTTCAATCGAGCACGGGTTAGACAATGACACTCTGAAAAACCATTTGAGAGTGCTAGAGCATGTTTCTGCATAGAGAAGGCTATTAAGCAGTGGAAGTTGGTCTACAAGCTCACGCAAGAAGGTAGAGTTGTTGACTAGGAATAAACTGCGCGCGCGTGTGGATGGATTGCGATGAGATTTCCAGAAAGAGTCTACACTACTGAAGAGGTGAAGAAGGCTGTGGGCCTCATAAGAAAAGGCTATAAGCACAATCTGAAAGTAAACGGAAGCCCAGATTTCAGGAATAAGACGGAAAAGGCTTTAGAGTTGATAAAAACAGCTGAATACTACGATTTCCTACGAACCTACATCAGACAGATCCGAGAAATCGACGGTCTAAGTCAGCTCCGCGAAGCAGAGGTGGCTATTTGGGCAAACAAATACGCGGTTGCTGACCCAATCGAAGCTGCCGGTTTCATTATACAGAAGGCGCAACAGATGAAAGACTTCATTGAAGGAAGACTTTACTATGAAACGGCAGAGGTGCGAGCAGTTAGAAAGCGCATCGAATTCTTGGAAACGTTGAGAGACAGGAGTAAGGACAAAGCCATAAAGAAAGAATGTGAAGAAAACTTGAAAAGATGGACTGAAACCACGTTCCCATAACAGTTGTTGAAACGCCCAAAGAAGCTAAAGAGCTCATAGAAGTTGGCTTTGAATACGTCAATGACATAGACGGCAAACACCTGTACAGGAAGCGAAAGACATGACCCAAGAGTTCGAGGGAATTGTTACAACTTCGAGGGTCTAGCTTTTCTCTCGAACTGTTTCTCGTAGATTTTCCTAACTCTTTCAATGGTGTCAGCTTCTTCTGGGTCTTTATCGTCTCGAATCCTAGTTATTCTGGCAAACCGCAACGCCATTCCACTCCTGTACTTAGGACTCTTCTGAATTTCATTGTACGCTACTTCAACGATGATTCGAGGAGTAACTACCACTTTTCCCCGATCTTCTCTAACCGCTAACTTTTTCAAATGCTCAGTCATCAGTATGATTTCCTTATCAGTAAGCCCCTTGAACGTCTTGCCCACCATCAAAAATTCTTCACTCTCAGCATCTCGCGCCGCCAAGTAATAGTCTGAAAGCCATGCATGTCTTCTTCCATACCCATATTCCGCAGCAACAATAACCAAATCTAGAGGCTCCAGTGACTCTTTGATTTTGAACCAGTGTTTGCCTCTGACTCCAGGCGTGTATGCGCCGTCCAACCTCTTAGCCATCAGCCCCTCGTGGCCTTCATTTAAGGCTTCTCTCAGAAACTCTTCCGCCTCCAGACGTTTCCTAGTGATCAGATGCTTTGCCAACAATATGTCTCCCGCAATTTTTTCCAGCTTTTTCCTTCGTCCGATGTAGGAATCGTCAGCTAGGCTTTGGCCATTGAGGTATATGAGATCGAAGAGATAGAGTTTCACAGGAATTTGTTTAACCATTTTCTCTACGTCGTGAACTCTTCGAAACCTTCTCATGAGGTGTTGAAATGGCAGTGGATTACCGTCTTCTCCTACCGCTATGACTTCGCCTTCCAAAATGGCTTTCTGGGCTTTCACTTCCTCCTGAACTGATTGCATCACTTCAGGCAAGCTGTCTGTCACATCAGTTAATCTGCGACTGTAAATTCTAACTTCGTTATTTGATTTGTGAATTTGGATGCGGGCACCATCCAACTTATATTCAAAAGCTGTCTTTCCGCCATGTTCTTTGAGGGCTTCATTCACGTTTTCAGCCATTTGGGCTAGCATAGGCTTGATAGGCCTGAAAATTTGAAACTCTAGTTTTAAGATACTTTCTATGCCTTTAGCCTTAGCTATAACGGCAACTTCTGCAATGTCACCAGTTAACATGCTTGCCTTCCGAACAACGTTGTGAGGAATGTTGAAGGCTTTGGAGACGGCGAGTTCCATTAACCCCTCATGAAAACCTGTTCTCATTTCGCCGATAATAATCTTGATTATGTATTTGGCTTCTAATGGTGTGGTTTGTCCCAGCAAGGTTTCCAGCAAGCGTTCTTTCCGTTCTCTTGAACCGCAGCCTGTCGTTTCAGCTATGGCTTCTAGGTTTCGTCTCACCTCAAGAATTGTCAATGGTTTTTCAATAAGCATAGTTTGTCTCCGAATTTTGCTTGCTTCGAAAACGGTTTTTGTTGCTGCTCCTATGTCACCTGTTCTGCTGAAGGCGTCTGCGAAGTCTTTCCAGTTCACGTTTGTTAACCGTTTGATTATGCCACTAAGCGTTGCCCAACTAACCTCAAGGGTCCTTGAATCCCATTTGGGGAATGCTCGACCGAGAATCATGGATGTTGCAGGTTCCACCTCATCTAGGTCTAAGTGTTTTAGAAAATCTGCTACTAAATTAACCATCAATATGCGTTTAGAGGTAGCTTCCAGCTTCTCGCAAAGCTCAGTTAAAGCCTGAAAGTCTGTTCCCATGACTTTTACTTATGCACTTTTACTACGTAAAGGTTGCCACACAACAAGAAAAATTATTGACTAACGTTTTCGGACGATTCACATGGTTGAGAGTTTATTCTTTACTTCCTTTATCTTCTTTTTTAGTTTCGCCGCCTTTTTCTTATCTTTTAATGCCTTATAGCAGTCTAACGCGTATTCTAGTGCGCTTAGTCCGAAGCGGTCGTAGCCTATTTCGAGCGAGATGTCGGCTGCTTTGAGGAAACGTTCAACCGCCGTGTTGAAATCTTTTGTCATAAAACTGCATTCAGCTGCCTTGAATAACGTGTAAGATGCGTCGAACAGGTTGCGAGCCTTTTCGTACAGCTCGGCGGCTTCAAGGAACTTGTCTATTGCCTCCTTGTGTTTTCCAGTGTCGGCTAAGGCGGTTCCTTCCCTATGAATCTTTATGGGGTCTTTCTTTTCAATGGTTTCATCGCCACTACTCATGTTTTTCCCTCGCTACATCACGCTATAAATTGTTATGTTACGGTTTTTAGGTTTTCTGTCTTTGTAGGAAGCAACATAGTTAAAAAAATCATAACTCATAATTGGTATGATCATAGCTTTTTGAGGAAGTTGAATATGACCATGCATGCATTAAATATGTGAAAAAAAATGGACTGAAGTATGCCCGAAATTAGACAAACAGAGCTGACTGAATGATATGCATGCTTAATGCTACATTGAGATTGTTTCATGTCTCTCAGGAACGTACACTTCAGTTATTCCCGAAATTTTTTCGGAAAGAAGTTGCGCTTGCTCCACTTCTCCGTGAACAAGAAAGGTTCTCTTAGGCTCCAACGCCTCTACTAGTTGAACGAGTTCCCCTTGATCAGCATGGCTAGAAAGTTCAATCTGTTTCACTTCTGCTTGGACAGAAATTTTGTTCCCTTTTTTGATGAGTTCCCCTTTTTCTTTGGCAATTTTCAGTGGGCTTTCTGGGGGAAGATAACCTGAATTTATGACAACGGAGTTGTCTTCGTCTGCTGCCCATTCAGTTAACAAGCGAAGACTTGCACCTGCGTGACCGAAACCTGAGGTGCAGATGACTATAGCGGGCTCCCGGATCTGACCAGTTCGGTGAAGTTGCTTCACATGTCGGTAGTCAAAAGGTTGCTTTTGTTGTTGGATTTCTTGTGTAAAGAACTGTTTATAATCGTTGAAGTATCCTGTGATTTTGTGTGCTAGCGGGGATATTGTGTAGACATTGTAGTTCGGTAGGATTCCGTCCTCCATAGCCTGGTCGATTCTTTTAGCCATTTCTTGACTTCGGTGGAAGGCGAATGCAGGGATCAAAACGTTTCCTTTTCTCTCAATTGTGCGGAGAATTTGTCTGAAAAGCTGGTCGACTAATTCGTTTCTCGGCAGTCGAACTTTTCCGCCATAAGTTGACTCGATAATCAATGCATCAGGTTTTTGTGGGAGCTTCTCTGGTTTGCTTCCTTCCAAAATTTCAGTGTCGTGAAGACAAAAATCCCCCGTATACAAAATTTCTTTTCCCTCAACATGGATGCTGGTCATTTTCGCCCCGGCAACATGCCCTGCTGGATACAATTGGATTGACATTCCAAGCAGGGCAACAGAATCTCGGATCCACCAAGATTTTTTGATATTGTCTACATCCTGATTGTTATAGGAGAAGTGGTTTCCATTCATGTTCTGAATTTTTATCATGTCGCGTAGGAGATCGGTAGTGACATCACGGGTTATCCTAGATCCAATTATCACTGGATTCCCTCGAGAGAGGCTTAAGAGATTTCCGGAGTGATCTAAATGAGCATGGCTGATGATTATTGCATCAAAATCCTTCGGAAACTGATCGGAAACTTTTTCTCCGACCTTGATGCCGTAGTCTAATGCAATCTTCCCATACTCAGTTTCGATTGCGATGCAGGAGCCACCTACTTCTCGGACTCCTCCAAGGAAATGAATTCTCATACGTGTACCTCCTTCGTTCTTTAAAACGTTGATTCTTCTTGAAAATCGGATGAAATGCTCCGACTCGAAGACGGTCACACTAAGAAACTGTGCTAGACCAAACGTTCTACCGCATCATCACAATAAGAGGCGGTATATTAAGTTATTGATTGGTCATGCATACATGGACTCGGCTGTTTTCACGGTTTGCCAACTTGCATGTATGTATGAATCGTTACACTTTACGCCTAGAAGTTTTTGTCTAAATCCGTTACCATCAATTTTTGTTAAAGTGCCTAGACAGGTATCCAAAAGTCTAAAATTCCTTTCCTAACCAGATAGAAGTTGGGTCGAAGACCATTTGCCTATCACCGTACGACGAGCAACAATCAAGGATTTGGAAACGCTTTATAAAATTGAAAGAGAATGCTTCACTTTAGAGGCATTCACAAAACAGCACATAACCTTTCTTCTAGAAAACCCGCATAACATCAGGTTAGCCGCGTGGAAGAACAACGAGATTGCAGGCTTCATCATCGGCTTAATTCAGAATTTCAACAAAACAAGAATTGGCCGTGTATATACATTGGACGTTGCAGTTAAACACAGAAGAAAAGGGATTGGGCTGAAACTTCTTAACGAGCTTGAACAAGTGTTCATCGAAAAAGGTGTTAAGAACTGTTATCTTGAGGCCCGCACAGACAACATGGCAGCACGGGAACTTTACCGCAAACACGGATATACGAAAGTTAAACACTTGAAAGACTATTATTCCAAAGGGATTCATGGAACTTTACTGGTAAAGAAGCTGCTTTACGGGGTTCAGTAATGAGCGTTAGACCGTATTTTTCATGCATTAATGATACCTTCGCTGAAATGTTTCCAGAGGGGCGCGCGCACGGAATCCATGAAAATTCTTCCTGATCGAAATTCTATTTTAAAAAGTTTATTTACTGCTCTAGAAGCATTCTGAAACCAGTGATTGTGAGTATAAAGGGGGCTAAAATGTATTCATTTACGGAGAAATTTAAGAAATCATCTTTTGTTTCATTAATCTCAGTTTTCGCAGCCTTTAACGTGATTTGTGATTCATTGATGAGCTTGCCTTTACCATTTTCGGGTGTTTGGTACAGTTGGATTTTTATAGCTACGCCTATTAGCGGAATATTATTGGGTCCATGCGCTGGTTTTCTCTCCAGTTTAACTGGAGTAATGGTTGGTCATTCTATGGTTTTCCGAGGGCCTGAGGAATTTCTTTTTACGTTTGGTGCGCCGATCGGGGCGATGATTTCAGCTCTTCTCTTCAGAGGTAGATGGAGAGAAGTTTTAGTTTACTATTTAGTTTTGCTTGGAGCCTTTTTTATTACACCAGTTGCATGGCAGCTTCCGTTGTGGGGTATGTGGGATGTATTTTTTGCCTTTGGCTGTCTTCTTACGGTTATTGTTGCGATTCAGAAATGGAAAAATATATGGAACACTAGAGCTAACACCAAGCTTCTCTACATCCTTGCGTTATGCGCCTTTATTGGACTAGAAGCTGACGTTTTGTTTCGCATATTCATTTTCGTACCTTGCCAGACTTACCAATCAATTTATGGTTTCAACGTGTTGGATCTACAATCTATTTGGGGCATGGGTGCCGTTGAAACGCCAATAAAAGCGGCGTTGTCCACGCTAATAACCGCTATCATGGGTCCACCAATAATCATGGTTGTCCGAAAAACGGGTTTGGTGTTTGTTAAAGATTAGAAACTGGAGAAAGCGTTCTATAGATTACCTTAGCTATTTTCTTAGCTTTCTGTAACGAATCATTTCGACTACTTTCAGTCACGATGGAACATAGAGGCTCTCCCTTCTCAATCACGGTTTTCGGAAATGGAATGTCTCTAACTTCTTTGAAAATTGTTAAATCAGGCACTATCACTTGTTTAGGAGCAAACAAAATCAATCGAGTGCTAAAGGTAAAATTTTTCCTTCGCACCGTTGGGAGGGACCCATGTAAACATGCGTTGACATGTGCCTTCACCAAATTTATTCCAAGTACTCGTTCAACACACTCTAGAGTCCCTTGAAATCGAGGGTTTATCTCTATTACATAGGGTACATTTTCCTTAGAAATTACTAAATCAATACCGTTAGAGCCTATAAGACCGAAATGCAAAGCAATTTTTCTAGTAATATGTTCACACTTTCCTGAAATTAGGTTGGCAGAATGAAAGGGGACAATATTTCCACAATATCCAAATGGCTCACTTTGAAATGTATAAGGCACTCCTATCAACTGTTCGTTTATCGTCAAAATTTTGACAACGTTATGAGAAGCAAGAAAAGATATGCTGATGTGAGCTCCAATGACATGTTTTTGAATCAAAATGTTATCGTCAAACACTAAAACTTCTTGAAATGCTCGCCTCAGTTCTTGCGGGCTCTTAGCAATTCTAATGCCAATTCCTCCGAAACCTCTTGAAGGCTTTAGCACCACCGGATATTCAATTTCTGCAGCTATCTTTATTGCCTCCTTAACATCTGTAACTATTGCTGTTTCAGGATGCGGAATTCCTAAATGTTTGAGTTCTTCAAAAAATTTCGGTTTTTCACGGACATTTTTGACAGTTTGGGATGAATTCCCCAAAATTGGAACCAAATCGTTCAATTCGCAGAAAATGTCAAAGTAATCATCTAATCCTGAGGAAAGCAAAACGGCATCTATCTCGTTTTCTTGCAGTAAAGACTTTGTCAATGGGAGAAAGGCTTCAGGCTTGAAGTCTAATTCGAAACGTCCGCAACTTTTTGCGGGTTTTTGGCGTACTATGGATTTATATTTGATGCAAATATGCTGTAAATCGAGGTCGCCAAAATAATCTGCAGCATAAACCTGGTAGCCTGCTCTTTTCGCCGAGCTAGCTAGGGAAACTAGGTCAATTCCAATTGCTAAAAGACTACGAACATCGGAGTTGAACATAGTTACCTTCCTCATGAATTAACAGTTTCTTTAATAAATAAATGAAAGCTATGATCACGGAAAACATTGCAAAGTCTATGCTTCTAACCTAGCAAAAATGCAATGAAGCTTATCTTTGTGCTTTTTCTCATAAGGAACGGTTTGTTCTATGAACCTTGTTTTGGTATTTTCACTGTTCAGGTTGAATATCGCTTCAACTATATGGTTTATGATAAAACGCTTATCGACAAGCTCTCCATCTGCGTTGTTTAAACCTCGGCAGCATGAAATAATTCTTATGATAGTACAGTTGGGCGAAGGCGTCTCAACCTCAAAAGGATAAAGTCTGCACAAAATCGGTCTCACATCATAGATAGCACATTCATAAGAACGCTTTTCACGGTTGAACTTGAGAAAAATGCATGAGCCATCTTTCTTATTTCTCAGGCAGCCGTACGGAGTAACCACGCTTTCATATCTCCCATTTTGCACAGGTCCAAGAAAACTTTCTGTCTTGTAGCCCGCTTGTTCAATTTGCTCGATGTCTCCTCGGGTAAGGTTTGGTCCACCTAACTCACAGCAAAAAGTGGCGCATTGTTTACATTTGAATCGAAGATTCTTTTGGTAGACCGTTATATTCGTAATCTGCCTAGTTACTGGGTCTAGAATGATTCTGGCAACGTTTTCGCCTAACTTCAAGCATGAACATCCTACGTTTGCACTTTGGCTATTAGTGTTCAAGTTCTTTTTAAGCTTCATCGGGGTCGGTTTAATCTTTCTAATTTTCTCAGTTCATTGAAACATACGAAGTTCCTGAAAACTTTTTTTCCATAACTTTTTTAAGAACGAAACATCGAGATATGAACCCGTTTTGACGTTTCAGGAGATCTAAACGCTGATTAAACTAAAAGCAAGACTAATTACTGTTCCAGTGGGTAAACGTCTGGCTCTGTTGCATGAAGAAGACGCGAAAAGAAGCGGCATACTCTCTCACAACCGAGTGAAAATCAATCATAGAAAACAAACTACCACGGCGTTCACGGAGACTACAAACACATACCTTCAACCAGGCGAAATCGGCATCACTAAAGAACTGCAAGAGGAACTCAAAATCAAGGACGGCAACCTCGTCTCCGTGTCATCCGCAAAGATACCTGAATCCATCAAACACATTCACAAAAAGATGAGAGGACAGACACTCACAAAAGATGAAATCTACAACGTAATAAACGACATCGCCAACCACAAACTAAGTGAAATAGAAATCACAGAGCTTCTCATGGCAGAAGAGTTTCACGGCTTAAACATGGATGAAATCGTATACATAACAAAAGCCATGGTTGACACCGGAACTACAATTGACTTCGGGCGTCCATGCTACGACAAACACAGTGTGGGCGGAGTGCCTGGCAACAAAGTGACGCTTCTTATAGTTCCAATAGTGGCAGCTGCAGGCTTGTTGATTCCAAAAACTAGCAGCCGCGCGGTCACTAGTTCTTCAGGCACCGTTGATACCATGGAAGTGCTTGCGGACGTAGAGTTTACTGCAAGTGAACTAAAAGAAATAGCGTTGAAAGCAGGAGGTGCTATTGCTTGGGGCGGCAAATTGGGTATCGCTCCGGCAGACGACATCCTAATTCGAGTTGAGTATCCCCTCAGCATCGACCCCACAGGACAGATGCTCGCCAGCATCATGGCTAAGAAACTCGCAGTTGGAGCTGACTGCGTGGTAATCGATATCCCAGTTGGGATAGGGGCAAAGGTTGAAAAGATAGAGGACGCTCGAAAGCTCGCTCAAAGTTTTGTGGAACTGGGTAACCGTTTCAATGTGCAAGTTCAATGTGGAATAACGTATGGTGGACAACTAGTAGGACACTCGGTGGGACCAGCTTTGGAGGCTCGTGAGGCTCTCTTAGCATTACAAGGGAAAGGACCAGCAAGCTTAATTGAAAAATCAACCGCGTTAGCTGGTATACTCCTTGAAATGGGAGGCGTTGCGTCACCGAATGAAGGAAAAGAGGTGGCTAAAGAGATTCTTTTTTCCAGGAAGGCACTGAAGAAAATGAAAGAAATCATCGAGATACAAGGAGGAGACCCTAAAATCGAACCTGAAAAAATCCCAATTGGAGAACACAGCATCGCTTTAAGAGCCCCTTGTGATGGTTTCGTAACGAACGTGGATAACGCGGCAATAACCGCTATCACCCGTGCATCGGGTGCTCCAATCGAGAAGGGGGCTGGTGTTGCTTTACGTTGGAAAAGAGGATATAAAGTGAAAAAAGATGATGTACTGCTTGAAATCTATGCTGAACAAGAATCTAAGCTCGCTGAAGCGTACAACGTGGCGTTAAGGACAAACCCCGTTACCGTTGAAGGAATGTTGTTACATAGGATTCCAGAACAGTTTAGAAAAGTGGCGTATAATTCGAATTAGAAGCGTATATGTTAAGATGCTTCTTTGATGAGCTTGTCTGTTTCTTTGATCCATCTACGAGTTATTTTTTGTGAAACCCTTATCTTTGCTGACAACACTTTGGCCGAGGTCTTAGCCAAATCTTCAACCGTACCGATCCCTGATCTCTCTAATCGTTCTGTCCTTTTAGGCCTTATTCCTTTTACCATTTAAAGTTTGACAGATGATTCGACATTGCCGTAGGAGTTGATGTGACTAAAGGTGTAAGTTAGGGCGTTAGTGGAGTTGGCACAGTTTTACCCGGTCTCATCAGATGACCCAGCCCAACGAAGGCTAAACCCGAAACCATCAAGAATGATGGTAACATTGCTTCCATTTCTGGAGGAACCAGATAGCTCTGAAAAAAAGCTGATAAGATGAGGCATACAAGTGCGCCACTGTATAAAACGTAATCTGACCTCATGTATTTTCCTCTTGTAGCCACTCTTCATCTAAAGGAGTTCAGTTAATTTTTCTAAAGTCTTCGATGGCTGGCAACTTATCTTTTAATTCTATCAGCATACGATAAGGTAAATAAGACAAACAATTGAAACTCTGTTCAAGAGGGTCGAAGAAAAGTTGACTTCTCAAATGCTGTGCAAAGTTGAACATAAAATGGTTGAGTTGAAGGCAAGAGTTAACACTCTTGATCCGATTAGAAGAAAAATAGTC
>JAOUJL010000203.1 GCA_029883255.1 Candidatus Bathyarchaeota archaeon
TGTTCCCTCGTAGATTTCAGTTATCTTTGCACAACGGTGAAATCGCTCAACATGATAGTCCGCCAGATAGCCATATCCTCCATATATTTGAATAGCTTCGTCTGTAACATCCATTGCCACTCTACTCGCGTATGCCTTTGCCATAGCAGTAATCATTGGATCAATTTTTCCTTGATCGAACAGCCATGCAGCCTTGTAAGTGATCAACCTTGCCGTCTCGATTTTCGTTGCCATATCAGCCAACTTGAATGATATACCCTCAAACTGTATGATTGGCGATCCAAACTGCTTCCTCTCCTTGGCGTAACTAAAGGCACGTTCAAATGCTCCTTGGGCCATGCCAACGGCTTCAGCGGCGACAGCGATCCTAGTCTCATCGAAGAGTTCAAGTGCATAGTAGAAACCCTTGTTTAACTCACCGATAAGGTTTGTTTCAGGTACCTTAACGTCGCTCAACGAAAGAGAACCTGTTACACACGGTTTGATTCCCATCTTACCTTTCAGTTTAGTAGCATCTAGTCCTGGCGTGCCTCTATCCACGGCAAATAGGCTTTCGCCTTTATGTGAAGGAGTAATCTTAGGGTCTGTTTGGCAAAGTACGCAGAAGTAGTCCGCGACAGGAGCATTTGTGATGAACTCTTTGTTGCCATTGATCACCCATTCGTTTCCACTTTTTGCAGCGGTTGTGTCCATGCGCGTGATGTCGCTTCCATGTTCTGGCTCACTAAACGCTGCTGCTGATATCTTTTCACCCGTACACAGGGGCGGAATATACTTTTGTCTCTGTTCCTCGGTTCCATGTTTCAGTAGCACGTCCGGAAGCATAAGTGTTCCAAGTGTTACTGCGACACCTAGTCCAGGGTCGGCTCGGCACATCTCTTCAGTCACCAAACAATCCTCGAGTACACCATATCCCTGACCGCCGTACTCTTCTGGAAATCTCATACTGGTGAACCCTAGCTTAGCGGCTTTCTTGTAAAGTGCCATAGGGTATTCCTCTTTCGCGTCAAACTCCAAAGCTAATTCAGGCGTGAACTCTTTTTCACAAAATTCCTTAACAGCTTTCTTGATAGCCACTTGTTCCTCAGTTAATTCAAAATCCATTTTTATTCACCTCATTTTTCGGACGTCTTATCCTAACTTTTTAGCTACTTAATGTTTTTCCTCCAATATTTTACCTGTCAATGAGGGCACGACTTTGAATAGGTCTTCCACGACGCCGTAATCAGCCGCACGGAAAATTGGTGCCTTGGAATCTTTGTTTATCGCAACGATTAGGTCAGAGTTTTTCATCCCAGATATGTGCTGGAACTGACCGCTGATGCCGATGGCGATGTACAGTTTTGGCTTCACAATTTTTCCAGAAGTCCCAACCTGCCGATCGTTTGGAAGCCAACCCTTATCCACGATGGGGCGTGAACAAGCTAGGACTCCCCCAAGTGCCTCTGCCAGCTTTTCAACTACTGGCATATTCTCAACGTCCTTGATTCCGCGACCTATGGCAACTATGATATCTGCTGTACATATGTCTACTTCTCCTGCAGGAGGCTGAAAGTATCCAATGAATCGTTTGCAAGTTATGTCTTCCGAAAGCGGAGATGTTATTTTGACTATATCACCACCTTGAGGCTTGGGTTCTTGGGCTTCGAAAGTTGCCGGACGGAGCGTCACAATGTAGCTCTCAGACTTGCGGAGCGACGCCTTAACGTTTACCTTGCCACCGTACACTTGACGGACCACAACCAACCTTTCCCCTTCAAAATCTAGGTCTATGCAGTCTGTAGCTAGCGGTAAATTTAGTTCGGTTGCAAGGCTTGGGGCTAGGTCGACGCCAAAGGCGGTGTGCCCGATCAATGTTAACGATGGTTTGCGTTCGGAAATTAGATGGAACAAAACCCTCTGATATGCTTCTGCGTTGAAATTCTCCAACCTTGCGTCATCGATGATCAAAACCCTTTTCGCGTGGTCTGCAAGTTTTTTCGCAAATTCTTCGACGTTGTGACCTAAGAGAACTACTGCTAGATCCGCATTTATTTTTCGACTTAGCTCCATGCCCTTGGTTAACATTTCAAACGTTACGTCTCTGAGTTCGCCTTGCCTATGCTCGGCTAAGACAAAAATTTCCTTCATCTATATCAACCCCTTTGCCCTCAGAGTTTCAACAATCTTCGTTGCGATTTCATCAACTCCTCCAGTCAAAAATTCAGCCTCTTTCCCTACTGGAGGCATAAACATCTTTTCCACAGTTATCCATGATCCAGATTCTCCAACTTCTTCTTCTGTTAGGCCAACATCCCTCAAGCTGAGGATCTTTATCTCCTTCTTCATAGCTTTCCTGATGCCCATTATCGATATGTATCTAGGTTCATTGATTCCTGTTTGGACGGTCAGCAACGCTGGCAGGTTCACTTCTATGATCTCCTCTAAACCGCCTTCTAGCTCGCGATTTACCTTCGCGTGTCCTTCCACGGATTCAATCTTTTTCACCATGGTTACGTGAGGGATTCCAAGCAACTCCGCCAGCACAACGCCAACTTGGGCACAGCCGTCGTCGCCAGCTTGAGCTCCGGTTAAGATCATGTCGAAGGGCAAATCTTTGATGGCCTTGTACAAGATCTTAGCGATGGCGTAGCTGTCTGACCCCTCGAATGCCTTGTCCGTTAACCTCACTGCCTTGTCTGCTCCCCTAGCTAGACATTTTCTCAATGTGCTATCAGCGTCTTCTGGGCCCACTGTTACTGCGGTAACCGAGCCTCCAAGTTTTTCCTTTATTGAAACTGCTTCTTCGACGGCGTAGTCATCCCATTCGTTGATGTCAAAAACGAGGTCTTCTGTCTTTATTCTCTTTCCGCTTTCATGAATAGCGATTTCTGCCTCGGCTGTTTCCGGAACATGCTTCACACAGACAATTACGTTCATTCCATTCGCTTCCCTATCTACCTGTCATTTGAACCGTAGATTTGAGAAAAAATAGTGTTTTCGATATTTAACTCTTTAAATCACTTATGCTAATTATTCTAGGATGGAAGCGCCTCGGCAACTAGCTCCATAATATCCATGACTTGAATTCTATCCTCATTACCTGTTGTCTTAATCGCATCATCGAATGTTAGAAGACAGAATGGACATGCTACAGCCAATATATCTGCTCCAACGTCGATGGCTTCCTTAACGCGAGTTTCAGCGAGGCGCCCTTTTTCCCCTGGGATATCATACCACATCCTTCCTCCCCCGCCCTCGCAACAGACGCTCCGTCCTCTTGAGAGGTTCAGTTCCACAAATTTTATGCCTGGAATACTCTCAATCACTTTTCTAGGTTCATCGTAGATGTCA
>JAOUJL010000204.1 GCA_029883255.1 Candidatus Bathyarchaeota archaeon
AGCGCTGAAATCACAATAGACAGTAAAGGCAAAGTCGCCACGCCAGGATTAATCAACTGCCACACCCACCTACCAATGACACTTTTCCGAGGAATAGCAGAAGACCAGCCACTCACAACATGGCTAACCCAAACCATATGGCCCCTAGAAGCAAAACTCACCCCAAACGACATCTACCAAGGCGCACTACTCGGCTGCCTCGAAAACATCAAAAACGGCACAACCACATTCGCAGACATGTACTTCCATGAAGAAAAAATAGCAAAAGCCGTCGAAAAAGCTGGACTAAGAGCCGTACTAGCACAAGGAATCATAGAAGCAGAAAACCGCCAAAAAGGAGAACACATGCTAAAAGAAAGTGTAGAATTCGCTCAGAAATACGACGGATACGCAGATGGAAGAGTAACCACTCAACTAGGCCCCCACGCCGTCTATACATGTAGCCCTCAACTCCTAAGCCAAACGCGAGAAGAAGCCTCAAAACTCGGCATAGGTATACACATACACCTAGCAGAATCAAAACAAATGGCAAAACTAGTAAAGAAAAGGCACGGTCTCACCGAAATCGAGCTGCTAGAAAGCATAGACTTCTTGAAATCCAACGTTCTCGCCGCACACTGCATATATCTCATGGAGAAGGAGATGCGGATAATGGCTAAACACAACGTAAAAGTTTCATACAACCCAACAGCCAACATGAAAATAGCCTCAGGCACACCAAAAATCAAAACTCTCGTAAACCTAGGCATAACCGTGGGCATAGGCACAGACGGCCCAGCCAGCAACAACAACCTCGACATGTTCAAAGAAATGAAAACAGCTGCTCTTCTACAGAAGATAAGGTACATGGACCCAACCGTTCTGAAGGCACAGCAAGTTCTAGAAATGGCTACAATAGATGGAGCTAAAGCGCTTGGGCTAGAAAAAACCGTAGGTTCGCTGGAGGTTGGGAAAAAAGCCGACATTATATTAATCGATTTCAGAAAGCCGCATCTAACGCCTATACATGACCCATACGCCAACATCGTCTACTCAGCTCGCGGAAGCGACGTAGACACGGTCATTGTAAACGGAAAATTATTGATGGAAGGAAGAAAAGTGAAAACGCTAGATGAACAAGAAGTTATGCAAAAAGCCCAACGAACTGCCTCAAACCTGCTAACACGATGAAGACTCGTTTACATAAACATTTCATAACTATATTAGGAACCACTTAACAAGATAGTACAAAGCTCACTGGTGAAGCCTGATGTCTCAAACCGTCTTAAACGTCTCCAACCTAACAAAGTTCTACGGAGACTTCAAAGCATTAGACTCGGTCTCCTTCTCTGTCAGTCAAGGGTGGGTTTACGGCTATCTGGGACCAAATGGAGCGGGTAAGACGACCACGATAAGAACGATGCTGGGCCTGCTCAAACCCAACGGAGGCGAAGTGAAGATAGCCGGAGCTAATCCATCCAAAGACCCGGTGCAAGCCCTTCAAAAGGTTGGATATGCCCCAGAGCTACCCAACCTACAGACTTTCTTTAATGGAGAGGAGCTGCTGGATTTCACGGGTAAAATGTTTGGATTATCCCGTCAAGCTAGAAAAGAGAAGGTTTGGCAGCTTCTTGAGCTTGTGGGTTTGAAGGAAGAAGGAAAGAAGAAGATTGGAAAGTACAGTAAAGGGATGATTCAGAAGCTTTCAGTTGCTCTGGCATTAGTCAACGACCCAATGGTTCTCATAATGGATGAGCCCACCATCGGGATGGACCCAGAGGCGACAGCACACTTCAGAGACCTGTTCACTACACTCTCAAAACAGGGAAAAACAGTGTTCATCTCATCTCACCTCCTCGACGAAGTTCAGCGCATCTGCACTCACGTGGGAATGATCAACAGGGGCAGGATGGTGTTCGACGGTCCAATATCAAAGGTGTTAGATACCTTTACCAAGGTGTGGGTTGTGGAGGCTGAGCTGGAAAAGGTAACGCCAGAGATTACCGCTGGTCTTAAACAATTTGATTACGTAGAGAATGTAAAGGTTGAGGGGAACAAGTTGAGAATAGAGTTGAAGAAGAAAAAAGACCTCAGAGGCGAGATATCCTCTGAAATCTTCAAACATAAAGGCGTGCTGTTAAGCCTGAACCTTCACAAGATTACATTAGAAGACGCCTATCTACAGGCCCTAAAAGGAAGCCAATAAACATGGGTTTCCTTCAGAGGTCCGCCAATCTCATAACCTACGAGTGGAAGAGAGCTCTAGCCAAGAAGAAATTCTTTGTTTTGGTGATTTTGGCTTTGGTGCTTCAAGTTGGATTGTTTATATTGCTTTACTACTTTTTCACCAATCCACCTCCAGGGTTTACCATCATTGGGCCTTCCCTAGAAGAGGTCAAAGCTATGATGTGGCTTGTTGGCGTGTTAGGTCCTCAGGGGCTGTTCATCCCCCTTGTAGCTATCGTAATTGCCGGAGGCTCCATGTCCGAAGAATACGAGCAAGGAACTGCCGACATACTGTTATCGAAGCCCATTACAAAGATTGAGTATATGACAGGGAAGTTCTTGGGTGGTTTGTCGCTCTTGGGTTTTGTGATAGCCCTAACCACGGCTCTCGGAGCTACATTGGCCTACGGGCTCTTCGGTCCCCAGGAGTCTATCCAATTTGTCCCAATTATCTACTTGGTCCTCTTTTACTCAAATATACTTTTCTTTTCCATGGCCTTCATGTTCAGTGAAGTCTTTAGGAGAACCACTCTTTCAATGCTGGCTGTCATCGGCATACTTGTGGCCTCCTTGTTTATAGGCGGTATTCTTTCCACGATGTACTTCATTAGTGGAGGAGAGCAACTTTACCTAGAAATTAGTAAGTGGCTTCCGAACTGGAGCGTCTCCAACCTTCCCAGCTTTGTAGCCTCGGAACTCATAGCCGCACCGGAGAACCCTTTCGTATCTGTGCTGGGCGGGGACATCCAACTGGCAGCCGCGATCATAGCGGTCTACACAGTCGCCTCCATCCTAATAGCCACCCTTAGACTCGTTAGGTCAGATGTGACCAAGAAAGGCGCTTAACAGCGAATGGCAATACGAAGATTTTCGTTTAAACCTCGGCTTTGATTAAGAATTCCTTTGCATTTTTCAATGCTATTTTGTAGAACATATATGTTACGATAAGAGCTATGACAGCACTTATTGGGAGTGCAACATAAAGGTCGACCGTCGGTAGAGGCAAAGGAATACCTAGAATACTTATTGTGGTAACCGCGTACGGAATGAGAGGAGCCAGTATCACCAATGCCAAAACAAAGCATACAATCATGTTGACTAAAACAGT
>JAOUJL010000205.1 GCA_029883255.1 Candidatus Bathyarchaeota archaeon
TCCGAAGTGTCGGTACATATACTCTTGTCTTGCCTGATTGGTTAAGTGTTCCTTTCCACGTATGACATGAGTTATGCCCATAAGGTGGTCGTCTACTCCGCAGGCAAAATTGTAGAGGGGCCAAACCCGATATTTGCTACCCACCCTAGGATGAGGATACTTCTTGGTGTCGAGGATTCTCAACGCAGGCCAGTCTCGAACAGCCGGATTCGGATGGTTCAAGTCTGTCTTGATTCTCACCACGGCTTCGCCTTCACCGTAAGTTCCATTCAACATGCCCTTCCAGCGAAGAAGATTTTCTTTGGATGTTAGGTTGCGGCATGGACACGGCTGCTTGGTCCTCACTTTTTCTTGAAAGTCTTCACGTTTACACACGCAAACGTATGCGTGACCGTCTTTGAGGATTCTTTCAGCGTGTTCATAATATATCTCTAGTCTGTCGCTTTGAATGAATTCGGCGTCCCATTTACAGCCAAGCCAAGCTAAGTCTTCACGTATGGAGTCGTAAAACTGCAACTTCGGTTTTTTTGTTTTAGGATCTGTGTCTTCGAAACGGAGAAAAAAATGGCCATTATAAATTTTCGCGTATTCATAGCTTAGAATTATGGCTCTAGCCGAGCCTAAGTGCAGAACGAAGTCGGGATTAGGTGAAAAACGGGTGACAAGCTGCTTATATTTTTCAACGTTTGGCAACGGTGGAAGAACCCTCTCTTCTTCAACCTTCTCGCTGACCAAGAGTTCGGGCCACTTTTCCTCCACCAGTTTCCTCTGCTTCTCCAAAGAAAGCCTATTAACCTCTTGAACAACCTCATCGATGAGGACAGTAACCTCTTTTATTTTTCCTCTAAGATGAGGACATTCACCGAGTAACTTGCCAAGAACCGGTTTCGGTTGAGCCTTCCCTCCGTAACGAAGCGCGTTTAGAAGCGCAATTTTCCGAATAATCTCTCTAGTTTCCAATTTTTCGTCCAGAGTCAAGGCTTGCCCCTTAATCTTCAAGCTTTAATACTTTCTAGCAAAAACAAGGTCAGCGAGACTTATCAGATCTTCTCTGTCTTCTGATGCAGGAAAACTTGCCAATGCCTTCTTAGATTTTTCAATGTATTTTTTGGCTTTTTCTTCTGCGTAGCTGATTGAACCCAAGGAACCAACTAAACTAACTACTTCTTGTATTCTTTCGAGGGAGGCGGATCTATTCCCCAAAGTTTCAAGAATCTTTTTTCGTTGATCCTCAGAAGCATGTTCTAGAGCGTGAACAATTATCAACGTTCGTTTTCCCTCCCGAATGTCGCTTCCAACAGGTTTCCCCAGAGCCTTCTCATCAGCGGTTAAACCTAAAACATCGTCAATCAACTGAAACGCCACACCAGCATAATACCCATACTTTCCAAGGCGTTCAACCTCACGTTTCTTTCCGCCCCCAAGGATTCCACCGCATCTTGCAGAGGTCTCAAATAAAGCAGCAGTCTTTGCTTCGATCATTCGAAAATATTGATCCTCGGAAACAGTTTCCTTACTTTCAAACATCATATCAAGGATCTGCCCCTCACATATGGTCACAGTTGCTTCGCTGACATTCTTTAAAACCTGTAAGATGCGTTTAGGTGACACACGCCCAGAATCTGTAAACTTGGTTATCGCTTCATAAACTTTAGCGAAAAGAAGGTCCCCTGTGACAATGGCGGTAGGCATTCCCCACTCGACGTGAACCGTTGGAAGATTTCTTCTCTTTTCATCTTCATCAATTATGTCGTCATGTATGAGAGTGAAAGTGTGAAGAAGTTCCAAGGCAGCTGCAGTCGGAAGAGCATCCTCTTCCCTTCCCCCCACAAGTTTACAGCTTTTCAAAACGAGGTACGGCCTCAGCCGTTTTCCTCCAGCATCAATTATGTGACGGGCAGCCTGATAGAGCACTGTAGGTTCACTTTCAAGACCAACGACTTCATCGATGAACCGATTCACTTTCTCAGCTGTTTCAGCCAGTTGAGATAATAGGCGGATCATGCTTTCCTCCTCGCGTAAAGTTCAGGTTGAAAACCTCGCATCCTCAACCATTCACCAGTTTTTCCAGTTAACACAACAGGAACCTTCTGCAGCTTTTGAATGGACCCCGCTCCTACAAGGAACATGGCGTTTCTCAACTCCTCAACCACGAATTGAAGCGATTTCTTAACCTCTTCAGATCCTTTTGCAGCGGGCTGCAGAATCGGTGAAGACATGCTGGCTAAACTTGCCCCCAAAGCTAAAGACTTCGCAACTTCTGTTCCGCAACGTATTCCGCCTGACGCTATGACAGGCAAATGAACCGATTGAACCACTTCTACGAGGCTCACGGCAGTGGGTATGCCCCAATCCCAAAAGGTTTCACCCAGCCTTTGACGAAACTCATCTCGGACCCTCTTCGCCCGGTGATATTCCACTGCTGCCCAACTTGTTCCTCCAACTCCTGCCACATCGATGCCAGCAACGCCAGCCTCTTCAAGCATCTTAGCCTCTTCAGCTGCTATGCCTGCACCGGTTTCTTTGACGATGACTGGAACCTCGAGGGCTTGGGCGATTTCGCCTATCTTGTTCAAAACGCCTGAGTATTTTGTTTCTCCCTCTGGTTGAACAGCTTCTTGCAGAGGGTTTAAGTGGACTGCTAGGGCGTCGGCTTCCAACATCTCTACAGCCTTCTTAGCTTCCTTGACGCCGTATCCGCTAACAAGCTGTGGGCCTCCAATGTTGGCTACGAGAAAAGCCTTTGGCGCCTTTTCCCTAACTATTGCGAAGGAGTCCTTCAATTTTGGGTCTTCAATGGCTGCTCTTTGGCTCCCAACACCCATTCCGAGGCCCAAGTCCTCAACGGCCTCAGCGATTGCGGCGTTAATCTTTAGGGCTTCTGCGGCGCCTCCGGTCATTGCTCCCACAATGAGGGGGGCAGAAAACTCATGGTTAAAAACAACCGTGGAAAGATCTATTTTGTTTCTTTCAATTTCGGGCATAGCCTTGTGCACAAGATAAACGTCTTCAAATCCGGTGGTCGTGCGCCGCGCTTGAACATTTTCTTCTGAGCAGATTTTAATGTGATCAACTTTTCTATTTTCAATTTGGTTACCCAATTGTTTCACCTTTCGATGACCGTTCCGACGACTTTTTCACCCTTAAGGGCTTTGTAAACTCTGTTGGGTTCTGCGGCGTTTACGATAATCGTTTGAATTCCATGTTCCACAGCAGGCTTCAATTCAAACATTTTTCCAAGCATGCCTCCAGTTACGTCAGTCACCTTCGACCCCTCAATTAGGGGTTCCAAGTTTTTCAATTCTTCTA
>JAOUJL010000024.1 GCA_029883255.1 Candidatus Bathyarchaeota archaeon
GCGAATAGACGAAGTGCAGAAAAGAGTTGACGACTTAGAAAGAGAACGTAATGACCTACTTTGTTACACTTTTATCCAAAATGAAATCAGACGATTTGAAGCTATGAAGCTCTCTCATGACATTTCGGAAGTGAAGAAAAAAATCGGAAAGATTGCATCCAATATTGAAGAGGTTGGCACCAGAGTTGAAAAGTTGAGGCAATTAAGAGAAGGTCACAGAACTCAGCGTCATGAAATCGAAACAGAATGGAGAAAACTCAGTTCAGAAACGGTGGAGGAAGGCAGTACACAAATTCTTGAAGTTCAAATAAAGATAGGTGACATCAGATCGAAATTGACTGAACTGACAACCAAGATAAGCGCAGGAACAATGAGCCTCGAAGGGCTCAAGAAGGTGAGAGAGAATAACCTTCAACAGTTAGAGCCTATTAAGAACGAAATTGCTGAAAGCCACAAGAAAGTTCAACAATTAAAACGGCAACATGATCGTTTATCCAAAGAAGTGGCGATTAAACGGTCACAACACGACTCCATCTCAAGTGAAGCAGCACAACTAAGAGCAAATCTAGGCGAAAACAGTAAGAAAATCAGGGAAGTGGAACAGCAATCAGACAAACTTTATCAAGATCTGTTCGTTCTTCGAAGCGATCACGCCAGAAGTCAAGCCACAATTAAGGTACTTTCACGCAGACTAAACGACCTTAACACTCGCAAGGAGAGATTCACGTCTAGCCTTGAAGAACTCAAAAAATCTTTTAAAGACCTTAAAGAGGTGAAGAAAAAACAAGAAAAGCAACTGAAAACTCTTCAACAAGCACTGGATCGAAAAAAAGTGCAAAAAGAGTCCATGGAGAAGGAGATTGTTGCAGCCGGCAAAATCGCTGGCACTGCTCGAGAGGCCGTGGTGGAATTCGCTACTCAACGGAAATTAGCTGAACGTATTGCAAGAGAGGAAAAGGCGTTAAGGAACATCGAAGAGCTTGGAGAACTTGGCGTCATCCAGGGCATATATGGGCGACTCAGAAACTTGATCAAGGTTGATCGTGGTTACGAACAAGCAATAGAGGCAGCTTCAGCTGGCTGGTTGGATTCCATCGTTGTCCAAGATTTCAACACTGCATTCACATGTACAGAAACACTTACACGCCTGAAGTTAGGTAGAATCAAGATAATTCCTGTTCAAGAACTGTCGAATATCAAGCCTGTGAGGCCTCAGAAAACCAGAGATACAAGCGGAACCGCCTCCATGTTTGTTAAATGCGCAAAACAGTATGAACCCGCGGTTGTTTTTGTGTTTGGAGACACTTTGATAACGAGGGATGACAAGGTTGCTCTCTCCGTTTCTCGCGACGGCTATCGAACGGCTACCGTTAATGGAAATGTTTACGAGACTGGTGGAGGGATAGAAAGTGGGTATTATCGTGCTCCTATCGATTTTTCCTCGATTATTCCAAGTGAGTCAGCCGTCGAGAGCTTGAACCAAGCAGTAAGTGCCCTTCAGGAACACTTGGTAAGAAGAGAAGACGATGTAACCAACTTCGAAGAAGAAATCGGTAAAAACCGAGTAGAATTCACTCGATTAACCGAGGCAATACACACACTTGAAGGTGAAATTGGACGAATACACAAAAGCATCAAATATACCAAACGAAACGTTAAGCACCTTGATAAATACGTTCTGAACGTTCAAGCGCGTCTGGAAAAAGAGAAGGCACAAATAGTTCTCCACAGGGCACAGCACAACGCTACCAAAAAAGAAATACAAAAACTGCGTAACGAATTGATTGATTTACGACGAAAAGTGGATTTATCTCAGATTCAGGAAATGGAGATTCAGAAGGAAAGGTTAGGAGATGGAATTATAGAGTTACGGCAAAATCTTGGCAGCGTTGAAACTGAACTTGCAACTCTTCAATCCAAGTTGAATAACGTTCTCATATTAGGTGCCGATAACATTCGGATTCAACTTCGAAAGGTAAGACACCAGTTTTCCACCGTTGAAAAAGAAGTTGGAGAAGCCCTTGAACAGAAGGAGATGCTTGAAAGAGAACTTCCCGAACTTGAGAAAACAAAGGAAGACTTGTCTCGTTCGGTTTTAACCGCTAGGGAAGAATCAAAGAAATTTACGTCTCAAATTGACTACATCGACAAGAGGTTGCACCGATATGACCAGGAGTATGAGCGAGCCGATCAGTTGTTCAACCAGCTTCAACTCAGCCTCCAAACATCCCAACTACAGCTGGATCAACGCAACCTTCAATTGAAGGAATTTGGTTACGAAGAAACCTTAGAAGTATCACCGAAACAACTTGAATTAGCTGAATCATCTGTTAAATTGATGCGTTTTGAGCTGGAAAGACTTGGTGCTGTGAATCAGTTAGCTTTGTCACACTATGCTGACCAAGCTTCACGATACAAGGAATTATCTATACGCATGAACGAGTTGGAGCAAGAAAAACAGGCTATACTTTCATTTATGGACGAAATTGAACAAAAAAAGCGTAAGATTTTCTTGAAGGCTTTTAACCAAGTAAACGAAAACATCGGCGGGTTTTTCTCCAAACTCACAGGCGGCGGGGAAGCTGCTTTAAGACTTGAGAAACCTGAAGAACCGTTCACTGGCGGAATAGATATGGTCGTTCAGTTCCCCGGCAAACCACCCATCCTTGTGAGTGGAGCCAGCAGCGGAGAAAGATCAGTCGCAGCAGTCGCCTTCATATTCGCTCTGCAAGACTTCTTGCCCGCAACTTTCTACCTACTCGACGAGGTTGACGCACATCTGGATGCACTTCACGTGGAGAAGCTGGGGGAGCTGTTAGCTGAGGAATCAACGAATTCTCAGTCTCTAGTTATTACGTTAAAGCCTGAGATGGTTAGCAAGGCAGGGAGGATATATGGCGTATACGAGCGTAATGGAGTCTCCAATGTGGTTTCCGCTACGTTTAAGGGGGCGGTCTAATGTCGTCGTCCATTGAAAAACCCTTCTATTTTGAACCCCCTTTGAACGTACTCTTCGAACTTGATAAATTGCAGAAGATATTACCATGGGACATCAGCATTTCGTTTCTATTGGCATCCTTCTTGAATGAGATGGAAAAAAGAGGGGAGGTCGATTTTAGGGCTTCAGGAATGGCGCTCGATTCTTCTGCCACTATATATCTCATGAAGTCCAAGCTTCTGCTGAAGCTAGAGGAGCCTCCACTTCCTCCCAAGCCTCCACCAGATTTCTCGCCTCCGCCTTTGTTTCTCCCTCTTCGTTACGAATTGACATCTACTACGATCCAGCATTTGTTAACGGTTCTGGATGAAGTGTTAATTGGTGAACGCTTATTCGGGATAAAACCACGTTCGGAACCTATCTTGCCGTCTCCTCCGGATTTTCTTCCTCCAGTTGATTTGTACATGATGGAGATCGAGGAGAAGATGAAGAGCTTGTATCGTCTTCTGCGGCAACTTGTGAGTGGAGAAAAACTCGTATTCTTTTCTAAGGTAATAACTGGACTAGAAAAATTGGAAGCAATCAAAACGTTCATTACTCTTCTCTTCCTTGCGCAAACAGGTAAAGTCGCCTTATGGCAGGAGGAAGATTCTAACGAGATTTTCATAACTCTCCCAGAGGGCCCTGCTGTTGGAGCAGATAGAGCGTAACTCATCTGAGTTGCTTAGCGAAGAGAAGTTGAAACGTAATTTAGCTTTATTAGAGGCAGCGCTCTATGTGGCGGGGCGTTCCCTAGATCTGAGGACGTTAGGATCTATAATTAAGACTCGTTCTAAGAGAAAGGTTCAGAGGCTGGTAGGGATTCTTATGGAAGAGTATAAGAATCGTGAAACTGCTCTTGAAATCTTGGAGCTTGAGGATGAACGGTTTGTTTTGCAGTTGAAAGGGGAATATTCACCTCAGGTTCAAAGGTTGGCGATTCGTCCTCTTCTTTCTAAGGGTCCGTTGAAGACGTTATCTTATATTGCTTATCGACAGCCTGTTTTGCAATCTCAGGTTGTTGACGTGCGGGGTCATCATGCTTATGGTCATTTGAGACAGTTGGAGAGTATGGGTTTGATTTCTCGTGAGAGGGTTGGTCGGACTAGATTGTTGCGGACGACTGGGTTTTTTGCTGACTATTTTGGTTTGAGTCATGATTTGCGGACTATGAAGCGGCAGTTGAAACGTGTGTTTGAAGATTTCGAGAAGGCTGAGGTTAAAGAGAAATAGATGTTAGGAAATTGAAAAGAATTTTTGAAGCCTCTACGTATATCCGACTTGTAACAAAATCGTCAACAGGATTACCGCAATTTTCACAAAGAATTCGGTCTTCAGGTTCACTAAATTTCTCCACCAATTTTACCTAAATAGCGTCGCATCATGACTGAGGTTTCCACTTCTGAAGTATTGCTTCAAAAATCTGTTCATGCGCGTGCGCAACAGAAAAAAGGCTAAGGTATTCTAAGATGCGATCGATTGAGCCGATGCTAGGGTTTAGCTTCTTGTTTTCTCCATTTGATATACGTCAAAGCTTTTGTGGCTGCCATAGCTCCTTCCCCTGTCGCAGTTACAACCTGCATTCCACCACATGTGCAGTCCCCAGCTGCGAAAACACCTTCTATATTTGTTCTTTGCCACCGATCCACCTTTATGCATCCCCTGTCGTCAACCTCTATTCCCGCCTTCTTAACTATTTCAGTTGTCGGAACCCAGCCTAAAGAGATGAAGACCCCATTAACCTTCTCTCTCACTTCCTGTTTAGTTTCAAACTTAACAACTTTTACTGCTTCTACAACGTTTTCCCCTAAGATGGCGACAACTTTGCCATTAACTGTTTTTACGTTAGCTCTTTCTAGGAGTTTTCTCTTCAAGTCTTCTGCGACTTCAAGCTTCTTTTCATACGTTATCAACAGCACTTCCTTTGCTATGTCAGCCAAAAACAATGAGTCCATTATTGCTTCTTTGGCAAACCCGACAACCGCAACTCTCAAGCCCTTGAAGAACGGTCCGTCGCAGACTCGGCAGTAGCTTACACCTCTTCCAAGGAATTCAGTTTCTCCAGGAACCTCAAGCTTTCTTCTTTGAGTCCCAGTTGCAATTATTAACGCAAAAGAATGGTAGATGGCTTTACTTGTAGCAACTTTTTTTAGTTCTCCTCTAAAGTCTAGGTTGATTACTTCTTCAAAGGCTTTCACTTCTGCACCAAATTTTGAAGTCTGTTTCTCCATTTTTTCTATGAGCTCTTTTCCCATGATACCTTCTGGGAAACCTGGAAAATTCTCGTATATCGAAGCCTCTGAAGCCCTTCCACCAGGAGTTTCAGCTTCCAAAACTAGAGTTTTTAGTCCAAGCCTAGACGTGTGTATTCCTGCTGTTAGGCCGGCAGGACCAGCGCCAACAATTATTAGATCATAGACTTGTTTTTCCTCACTCACTTTCTTTTCCTCTCTTTCGTAGTCTTTCAGATTTCTAGTGTTTCTTTTTTCACTGCTGTGCTTCACATATTTACTTCTTGGCTTTAGGTTTGACTTGTTTCATCGGAACCTCACAACATATTAATTCACACGCAACACATCCGCAGGGTTCGTCAACCACAACAACAAGCCCGCATTCTCCACACTCGTATTTTGCACCCTTCTTCTTCGCCATCCTTTCACCTCCCACCGTTTTGACACAAAATCTTCTGGACCACCAGAAATATAAGACTATTTAATGTACACATGCGCAGGTGAGTATAAGCGATTTTATGCCATTTCTTGCCACACCAGATCCTGCATGCATGCAGAAAAAATAATCAATCTTTAAGTTTTCAACAACAACTCAATTGCTGGAACGATAGAGCTTGTTTTGTGATTCACCTGTTGTACCACCTTTCAAGTCTAGGAGGCAGGCTTGTGCGTGTCCTTTTACCTTTACCTTTCGATATACTTTTTTCACAATTCCTTTTTCGTCGATTAGGAATGTGGTTCGTTTTGTGCCCATGAAGGTTCGACCGTAGAGACTTTTCTTCTTCCATACCCCATAGAGGTCCAATACTTTTCCTTCAGGATCACTGAGCAATGTGAAGGGCAACTCGTGTTTCCGCTTGAACTTTTGATGTGATTGGACGCTGTCTTTGCTTACACCAAGTATGACGATATCTTCTTTCCCAAACTCTTTTACCATGTCTCTGAATTCAATGGCTTCACGAGTGCATCCTGGAGTTCCGTCTTTAGGGTAGAGGTAGAGCACTATCTTCTTGCTTCGGTAATCGCTCAACGACACTTCTCTTCCATCATCCGCTTGCAAAGTGAAGTCTGGTGCCTCTTCTCCCTCACTAACCAATCTAAGCCACCAAATACCAATGTAGTGTTCTGTAAACTGTAACTGTGTTTTATTGGAAGTTTAATTCGAAGGTGATTGGGACGTTTTCTCCCCATGATTGTCTCAGCGGGCATATTTTCTGTGCAATCTCGAAGCAGCGATTAGCCTTTTTTCGCTCCCTCTCATCATCTTTAGCTAGTTTAACTTTCATGTTGAAGTGTATGTTTGTGAAAATCAGTTTTTCAATTCCTTCTGCACTCATCTTTAGGATCGCTTCGGTTTCAAGATTTTCAAGTTTTAAGTTAGAGTTTTTTGCGATCAAAAGAAATAGCGTATTCATGCAAGATGCCAATGACGCAGCGAAAATTTCCTCTGGTACACAGTATCCTTTTTTTCCTCCAAACTCCGGTGGAGGGCTAACTGTAACAATATGTTTGCCTTTTACTGTTAAATCGCATTCTGTTCCACTTTTCCAGTTGGCAGTACCCTCAAAGACAAGTTCCAGCATAGAACGACCTTCATCTTTTCTTATGTGTACAGTATATCTGGTTAAATTACCAGCAACTGCATCAGCCGCAACCACTTTTCTTTGATACGTGTTTGTGTGCTTCTAGCTCGTTTTTTGTGTTGAATGTGCCATTGCAAATTTTGCATTTATATCCTCCCATTGAGTTCATATCCTCCAATATTGTTTTTCCGCATGTGACTCTACATGCATGAGAAGTTCTTAAGTTTATGTGGCTGTGATGCAACAGTAACATAACTTTAAATACCTGATGCCCCAAAAGAATATTATTGGTGATGGGGGCGCGGGAAAACTCCTTTCTCTCTCAGCAACCAAACGTTTTTTAAAGTCTAGTTGCACGCGCCCCATCGTCAATACACTGTCAAATCTTTCTTAAGGCTTCATCGAACTGAATTCTATTCCAAGTTATGAACGCTTTCTGCGACGAGCGCGTCTATACTTTTCTGATTTCCATTCTTCCTAGTTCGTTATCTATTCCTGTGAATAGGACGGTGCCATGAGCTCTGGCCAATTCGCCGTATAGATTTATTGGATCGTTGCTTCTGTTCAGCATGTTGGCGTTGTAAGCGCAGATGGCAATCATTGGGATGTCTAAGACCCTGTGTAACGTTTTCTCATATTCTATCAGTTCTCGAATTAAGTTGTGTTTGAAGAAGCACGCCATTTCTCCTGTGACTCTTAGTCCCTTAAAGCCATTTTTCAAGGCTTCGTTGTAAAGTTTGCTCCATAAACTTATCGTGGTGGCTAAACTGAATTTTCCATCTCTGACGTAGACGTCTTCGTATCCAAAGACGCGTAGAGCATCTTTTTTCTCGTATTTTTCAACCTTGATGCCGAATCGTTTCATAGCTTCTCTAACTTGGTTTGGTTTCTCATCAGAAGCCACGTACACTCCCGCTTCGCCATTATCCAATCCAACTTTAAGGTAGTTGAAAAGAACGTTGTATTTAGCTTCTGGATTATCATAAACGAATATCAGGTGGTTTGTAGGTCTCAGCTGTTCCATAAAACCGATCACCTTTTCAGGAACAGCGGTCGTTTCAATACTCTTCCAGCCCACAGAATTATGCCAAAGATTTTCGAAATCTTTCTGAAAGACTCCTACGAGGCTGTCGCTGTTTGTCCATAGAAGAGGATTTTCTGCCAAGTTTCCACCTGTGGTGGTTGCGATCAAAGCTTCTTTGAAATCAACGATCATATAATGACCCGAGCGCAGATCTCTATACCTTAAGTCGAGAGAGATTTCGGGCGATGTTTGCTCTTCTATTATCCTCGGAATGGAATCCTCATGCTCGGGCATTTCCGATACTATGCGAATTCTCACCTCTTTCTTTGCAGCTTCCTTGATTTGCTCAGCGAGTTCGTGAACAAGTTGCATGAGCTTATTTCTCGAACATACAATGTCAATGTTTCTCTTAGCGTTTTTTATCATAGTAGCGGTCTTACTAATTATGCTTTCCCGATTTGGCAGTAGAGTGAAACTAGTTGTCTCTTCCATTTCTAATCTCGGCGCCTGCACGTAATGCTTCAAGAACGTTTTTGTTTTAGCCTTCAATGTGGACACTCTCTCGCGAGTTGTATCTTCTTCATATTTGATCAGAATGGAAAGCCCCTGTTCCATGGGTGTAGCTCTGATTTTGGTTGGTGTCCCCAATAGTTTTTCAACTAGTCCGATTTTTTCGAGCTTCGGCAATATTCTGTAGACATCTTCTCGACGCACTTTCGACACTTTTGAAATCTGGCCGACTGAGGCCAATCTTAGTCTAGCTGTGGCTATGTACACCTTTGCCTGATTACGCGTGAGCCCGAAGTCTAATAATATCTCAGCATTCTTTTCAGAAGGTAACAAGACAGGCCCCTCCTCACGATTAGCTGTTACTGTTATATCACAGTCACATATATTTAAGAATTTACCCTTCCAAATCGTAGGCAAGCACATCACCAAGAGCCACAAGGAAGCGGGAATCACCTCATGGAAGTGAAAAGTCATGCCCGAAGACATAAATGAGCAAATCAGGGGTACGAAAGCCGTTTTAGTAGTCCTCATCAGCCTAGCGCAGGATGCAGAGAACAAAACCCTCGAGGAGCTTGAAACTGAAATTCGCAAGGCGCTAGAGAAAGATCTCGCTGGGATACCATGGGTGGCTCTGGAGAATGTTATAATTGTTAAAGAATGAATGTCAGAGGTGAAGCGTACGTATCAACTGTTGCTGTTGTGTCACAGTCACACACATTTAAAAGCGTTGCTATACCAATAAAACTGTGATAAAATGTTAGGGTGGAGGTGCAAATTTATGATGCATGCATGCAAACCAAACGCAAAATTCCCTTTTTGTTTGGAAATATTCAGAACATGTAGGTAAAAAAACTATGGTGTAACGGTAGGTGGAAATAATGGTAATGAGAAACTTCTTTGAAGCCCATGAAGAAAAGCCACTCTTTCAACTGTTCTTCTTGAAAGACGACGAAGATGAGAGTGTTGAGGTTGAAGAGGTTGAGGAGATCGATTTTGGAGAAGTCAAAAAACGTCTTAAACAGGGAGAATCAGTTTTCATCACGTCTAAACGCAAGCAAAAATTGAGCACAAGTCTGAGTGCTAGGGAAGACGTAGCAGAACTCTGGTACTTCGCTCACATGTAGGGAGGCAAATATAAGGCGTGCGTGTTTGTATGAATCTTCTAAGAAAGGAGATGAAAATATGAAAAAGCCCGAAACATCTCACCGCTTCAGTCAAACCTCAGTTTTGCGAGGTTTCTCCTTTCTCTCTCTTGAAGCAAGCTTTTCTCTCCTCCTGAACACGGAAGTGGGTGGGCTGCGGGAAACCATGCAGACGTTAGATGCTTGGAACTTGAATAATGGTTGATTGGGTTGGAAAACATGCCATGGAAACTAGTATTCACTAGGAAATCTGGTCGAAAGCCTTTGAATAGTCGACGATGCAAGATTTGTGAGTGTAACGTGGTTGGCGAGAAAGCTTGGAGGAACAAAACTAAGCATCGTGTTAAATATGTATGTAAGATTTGCTTCCCTAAAATATGGGCTAAAGTATAAATCAAGCGCTCAAGCTGCTCGACATATAGGAGTGTGCATATGTGAAAAATTCAGAAAAGGAATTAATCCTTGTTTATGCATGCATGAACCACGATTTCGCTTACACTTCCCGCGTGCACAAAAAATACGCGAATGCAAGATATTTAAGGGTATGTTGCTGTTGCGTTACAGTCACGCACATTTAAAACGTACACTTTCTTATTAGCCCCTTGTGTTTGATATGAAGGAATACGATTTGATATCAATAGGCACAGGTTCAGCGATGAATATCGTGGGTGTTATGATTCAGGAGAATCCCAAGATGAAAGTCGCTGTAGTAGATAAGGATGAGCCAGGCGGTATTTGTTTGACTCGAGGTTGTATACCGTCGAAGATATTGTTGTATCCTGCTGAGTTGGTGAGAACAATTGAGAAGGCAGGAGAATTCGGCATAGACATTGACTTCAGGAAGGTAGATTTTGAAATGGTCATGGGAAGGATGAGGACCCTTATCAATAAGGACATAAAGATGATACGCCAAGGGCTTTCTCACTCTGAAAACATAGATTACTATCCGGTTGTAGCTGAATTTGTTGGCCCATACGTGCTGAAGGTTGGTGATGAAACCATTGCTTCAAAAATGATATTCTTGTGTACAGGGTCAAAGCCCATGATACCTCCGATAAGAGGGCTGGAGAAAGTAGGTTATCTTACAAGCGACACAGTCCTCAAGATGAATCGACTTCCGAAGAGCATTGCCATAGTAGGCGGAGGATACATAGCCGCGGAATACGGTCATTTCTTCTCCGCCATGGGATCGAAAGTCACAGTAATCGGCAGGAATCCACAGTTTCTCAAACAAGAAGAACCAGAGGTGTCAGCGCTCGCCAAGAAAGAGTTGGAAAAGCACATGACGATCCTCACTAACCACGAGGTGCGTGAGGCAGAAATAACTTCGGGGGACAAGAAGAGGCTTATCGCGGTTAACAGGGAGAATGGAGAAGAGACTGTGACAACAGCGGACGAAATTCTAGTGGCAACCGGAAGAGGCCCGAATGCAGATGTACTTCATCCTGAAAAAGCAGGAATAGAAACAGATGAAAGGGGATGGATCACCGTTGATGAGTATCTGGAGACCTCGCAACCAAACGTTTGGGCTTTTGGGGACGCTAACGGGAGGCACCTCTTCAAGCATGTGGCAAACTACGAATCTATAATCGTCTACTACAATGCTGTATTGAAGAAGAAGGTAAAGGTGGATTATCACGCGATACCCCATGCAGTGTTCACGTATCCCGAGATTGCAAGTGTCGGGCTTCGAGAGAAACGAGCAATTGAGAAATACGGAAAAAACAGGGTGTTAATCGGGTTTCACAGATATCAAGACACGGCTAAAGGAGAGGCGATGAATGCAGAAAACTATTTTGTCAAAGTAATCGTCGAAAAAGAAACCATGAAGATCTTAGGGGCACACATCATTGGACCGTATGCCTCCGTTCTCATACAGGAGATCATAAACCTAATGTACACTCCCGAGCAAAGCACAGAACCGATAATAAACGGAATGCATATCCACCCTGCGTTGAACGAGGTGGTAGAAAGGGCGATCCGTTCCCTCATGTCGCCGGAGCAGTACCACCAACTCATTGACCGCCGCTAACACTGGGTAATGCCAAATGCCTAGAATCATGTGTAGAAAACGGCAACCTTCAAATAAACTTTGATAGCGACCTGAACATAAGAGATGTATATTTCCCATTTGTCGGAATGGAAAATCATGTCAGCAACCATTTCTATAGGTTTTGCTCAAATCCATCCATAACATCACCCACACAAAATGCGTGAGTGCCAGATGTTTAAGCGTACGTTGCTGTTGTGTCACAGTCACATACACTTTTATTTCAAATGAGATATGGTTGTAATCGAGTTGGACAATATGCCGTGGAGATTGGTATTCATCAGGAAGTCAGGTCGTAAGCCCTTCAACAGTCGGCAATGCAAGATTTGTGAGCGTGATGTTGTTGGCGAGAAAGCTTGGAGAAACCGAAATAAACATCGTTCTAAATACATTTGTAAGATTTGTTTTCCCAAAATATGGGTCAACATATAGAGTGTAGTTCTGTTAATTCTCGAATGCACGCGCATCTATATCAAAACACTCACTTTTTCGCCATGCATGCAAATAGAGTGTTGCGACAAGTCCTCTTCCACCGTCTTTTCGTCTGACGCTATGAAATTCCACGTCACCAAACTTAAGGTGAAGGATTTCAGAAATCCTTGCGGCACTTTCAAACAACGTCAAGATCAGAGTCCTCTACATAACACGGCCTAGGCATTCGTTAATAGACCGGGGTAGAAAGAGTCACACACGCAAACAAGTAGCTGGCTCGCAAGGAGGTTAACAACATCCTTTTACCCTAAAGCATTTATACAATTTACAAAAATCAACACACCCAAGAGATGAACAGAAAATGGACGTTTTAGAACAAGGCAGAGGAGAATTACTAGCATGGCAAGACCCTGACGAACATCGAAGATGGATCGCGCAAAACAAGTCCAGAAGCCTCATAGATAAACAAATGAACCTAAAACAAGCAGTCACCAAATTCGTACGAGACGGCAACTTCATAGCCTGCGGCGGATTCGGACACGTCAGAATCTCAATGGCAGCCATCTATGAAGTAATAAGACAAAACAAACGGAAATTGACCATGGCTGGAAAAACCGCCGTCCACGACATCGACGTTCTAGTAGCCGCAGGCTGCGTAAACAAGGTAGAAGCGGCCTACTGCTTCGGACACGAACTAAGAGGTCTATCACCTGCTTCCAGAAGAGCCGTAGAAGAGGGAAAAGTGAAAGTTCTAGCCGAAATCTCAAACGCTGGCTTCCAATGGCGCTTCAAAGCAGCTGCCATGGGGCTCCCATTCATCCCAACACGAGTAATGCTAGGCACAGACACCCTAAAATATAGCTCTGCAAAAGTCGTCAAAGACCCTTTCAGCGGAAAGCCTCTGTGTCTTCTTCCTGCATGTTACCCAGACATTGTCATCATGCATGTACACCGCTGCGACAAATACGGAA